>CAZHMX010000008.1:0-31612 GCA_964533725.1 uncultured Alistipes sp.
CTCTGTTCGTCGTCGACGTGCAGAAGGAGGCCAACGCCGTCAAGGAGGCCAAGCGTTTGAGCATCCCCGTATTTGCAATGGTTGATACTTGTTGTGATCCGACCGACATTGATTACGTTATACCTGCAAATGACGATGCCGCCAAGTCCATCGCCGTCGTTCTGGATGCCGTTTGCGGCGCTATCGCCGAGGGTCTGGAAGAGCGTCATCTCGAAAAGAAGGATGCCGAGGCTGAAGCCGAGACCGAAGCCGCTCCCCGCAAGGAGGGCCGTTCGCGCAACCGCAAGGCTGTCCGCAACGCCGCCGAGGCCGAGGAGGCCGCTGTAGCCGAGATGGTTGCAGCTGCAGAGGAGCCCGCTACGGAGGAGTAATTCCCCGCAGCAATCCAGTTACGCACACGCAGTCGACAGAGGGAGGGGCCGATCCGCAGAAAACCCCTCCGCTGTCCTGCAATTTTTTCACGTTTCAAAAAATATATTCCTATGGAAATCAAAGCAGCAGATGTCATGAAGCTCCGCAAAATGACCGGCGCCGGTATGATGGACTGCAAAAAAGCACTTATCGAAGCTGAGGGCGACTACGATCGTGCCCAGGATATCATTCGCGAAAAGGGTAAGCTGATCGTTGCCAAGCGTGCCGACCGCACCGCTACCGAGGGTGTTGTCGTAACCAAGATCGTGGGTCAGAAGGCCTACATCCTCTGCCTGGCCTGCGAGACTGACTTCGTGGCACAGAACGCCGAGTATGCCGCTTCGGCCAACGCCATGTTGGACGTGGCCGTAGCTTGCGACGCCGCCGACCGCGACGCCCTGCTGGCCTGCACCAACGCCGAGGGTCTCACCGTCGAGGCTATGGTTACCGAGAAATCGGGTCAGACCGGTGAGAAGATCGAACTCGCCTACTATGCCCGCATCGAGGCTCCCTACTGCCACGCCTATGTTCACTTCAACAAGAAGCTCGGCACCGTGATCGGCTTCAACAAGGAGGTATCGGAGGAGTTGGCCCATACGGTCGCCATGCAGGCTACCGCTATGGCCCCCATCTCGATCGACGTTGACGACTGCCCCGCAAGTGTCGTAGAGCACGAGCGTCAGATCGCCATCGAGGCCATGAAGCAGGATCCCAAGAACGCCAACAAGCCCGAAGCCATCCTCGCCAAGATCGCCGAAGGCAAGATGCGCAAGTTCTTCGAGGAGAACACTCTGCTCAACCAGGAGCTCGTAGGTGAGAAAATCTCGATCCGCGAGTTCATCCAGAAGGCCGACAAAGAGGCTACCATCATCGCTTACAAGCGTTTCGCTCTGGGTGAGTAACCCTGTTGCACTTCGCTATTTTACAAGGCTGCACTTTCTGGTGCGGCCTTTTTTGTGTTTGTTTGACGGGGCGGTTAGACGGTTCGGTTTGACGGCGGGGCTGCCGCGCGACTGTGCTCGTCGGGGCGGGATAGCACCCCGCCCCTTGCCGCACGGGCGCTCCCCGGTGCAATCTGTTTTGTGGGGCTGGGGGAGGTGGTGGGGGGGGCTTCAAGGATTGCGCGAGGGCTTGGTACAAGCCCTCGCTACGCCGGTGTGCGCCAATGTCCCATCCGTAAACAAGTTTACGGCTGTGAAATTGACGCTCGCCGGCGCTGCGCTTGCTGCGCTCGCGCAGTCCTTTCAGCCTTTGGGGACCGCATTCCCATGCCTCCTGACAATGCGATTCTCTGTGAGACGCTCTGCGAAGGGTTATTTGCGGCGTGGCCGTGTCATTGGTACAACGCACTTCGCGGAGAAGTACTGCCGTGATACGGGTTTTGAAAGAATTTTGGATCGTGTTGGCGTATGGGGGCGGGCGAACCTAAAAGGTTGCGCAGTCACGGAGAAACGAACTGGTGACGGCGTTGAATACGCGGTCGTTGTCGATGTTGCAGATGTGTCCTGCTTGCGGGACGATGTAGAGATAGGAGTACTGATGTTGCTTTTTCAGTTGCATGCGTACTTGGGAGAGGAAGACATAGTCGTTCTCGCCCATGATGTAGAGTGTCGGAATGGAGCAGGATTCGGGGTGGTTGCCGAAGCGGAGCAGGCGGTCGAGATTGCGGTTGAGCGTCATCCAGTTGAGAAACTCGTCGTGGGTGATCTTCATGGCGTTGTTGATGAAGATCAGGCGCGATTTGCGGTGTGCCGGATGGGGCATAATCAGATAAGCATAGAATTTGTAGAGCATCATGTAGGGAATGATGCGTTTGAGCCAGTCGGCCATGCGCGACATTACTCTGGTTCGCAGGTCGAGTTGAAGGATGGCTCCTGCGAGGATCATGGAGCGGACGTAATCCTGGTTGACCTCGGCTATTTCGCGGATGATGATGGAACCCAGCGACAGGCCGATGAAATGGCACTGGCGTAACCCGTAGGCGTCCAACACCTCGATAACGTCCATGGCCAGACTCCGGAACGTGTATATCTTCTCTTTGCCCGATTCCGTTTGCCGGGTATGCTGCATGGCCGAGAGTCCGTGTCCGCGCAGGTCTATGAGCAAAAGATTGTACAGACGGGAAAAGGCACGTATCTGTTTATACCATACATTGGAACTTCCTCCCGCGCCGTGGATGAGCACCAAATATTCATCTGCGGCGGCGTTGGCGATAAGTTGATGATGGAGCATGACGGGAGCGGGTTATTCTTCTGTCCGGTTCTCCAGGGCTTCGCGGATTTGTCGGCGCAGGCGTTCGAGCTCCTCCTTGTCGGTCGAAATGACGACTTTGCTGGTGCCCATTTGCTCGCCGACCCGAAGGGCGTAGCGCCGTTTGACGGAGAGGGCTGTGATTCCCTCCATGATCCCGATAAAAAGCAGCGGACCTCCGTATTCGGGGTATGCCAGCAGCGGGAGTCCGAGCAGGAGGCAGAAACCGGCGCTGACGAGGAGCAGCTGCCGGACCAGAGGATAATCCTGCGCGACAACATCAACGAAACGTATTCCGTCGATACAGAAATACATTTCGTTGATGATCAGTGAATTTCCGCGCACAACAATGCGGTGGGAACTATCCATGCGCCGGATCAGTTTTTGCCGGTGAGCAGTTTCTTGTTGTGCGAGCTGACGGCGATCAGGTTCCAGACGCAGCAGATCAGGTTGATGGGGATCATACCGATGCCGAGGGTAACGATGGCGACGGGAATAGCGATGATAATCATGATAATAGCACCGATTATCGAGCTGTAGAAGAGGCCCAGGGGGCCGAATAGCAGGCAAAGGATGACGCCGATGCCTTGGCTTTTGGGGCTTCGCGTCACGACGACGGGAGTTTGGTTTTCTGCCATAGACGGATAATTTTTTGTGGATGAATGATTATGTGCCGGAACGTTTTACCGTCCCGGGTGCAAATATAGGATAAAAATATGAAACTGACAAATATGTCAGCGCCTAAAATTCCATTTTTTTGTTTCTTTACACTATGAAACAGGTGCGCAACAATCAGCTTCTTTTGTGGATCGCGTGGAAAATCAAGCGGTTACGTGAGGAACGCGGGGTTTCCCAGGAGGAGGTGTACATGGATACGCAGATTCATGTGGCGCGCATTGAAACGGCAAAAGTAAACATCACGCTCAGTACATTGGACGCGATTTGCAGCTATTTCGGTATTTCGCTTGCCGATTTCTTTCGGGATATGCCTCAGCAATGACGATTCGTCGCACCCCGTATCCCGGTTTTGGCCGGGACTTTTTGTTCTGAAAGAGGGCGTTTTTCTTTGTCTGCCGGCATGAGATTTGTGGCGGTGCGATCCGTTTTACGCCGCCTCCTGGTAGATCCTGTACCGTCGCGCGGTCTTCTATTGACCCTCCAGATACAACGCCTTGTCGTAGGTCACCTCCCAAAGGAACAGCCCTGCAGCCGGTGCGCCGCCGCTTGCCAGCGACAGGTCGCGGGCCGCCACCCGGCGTTCGAACTCCTCGACCGTGTAGCGTCCGCGCCCTACATCCACCAGTGTGCCGACGATCGCCCGCACCATATTGCGCAAAAATCGGTCGGCGCGGATCGTAAAGCAGAGCCGTCCGTCTTCGAGCCGTTCCCAACGGGCATAGCGGAGGTGGCAGATGTTGGTGTGGTTGTTGGAGTTCAGTTTGGCGAAGGTCGTAAAATCGTCGTAGCGGAGCATCCGTTCGGCCGCACGGTTCATGGCGTCGAGGTCCAGTTCGCGGTAGAGTGACCAGGCGCTGTGGCGCGTGAAGGGGGATTTGCGGGGCTGGACGAAATATCGGTATTCGCGTTCGCGGGCGCTGAAACGGGCGTGTGCTTCGTTGCGAACCGCCCGTACGCTGACCACGGCGATATCGGCGGGCAGAATGGCGTTCAGTTTGTAGGCCGTCTGCGCGGGATCGGGCAGCGGGTCGGGCAGGTCGAAATGGGCGACCTGACAGCGGGCATTGACTCCCGTGTCGGTACGTCCCGCCCCGACGCTCTCCACGGGCCGGCGCAACAGGGTGGTCAACGCCTCGTCGAGCCGTTGTTGCACCGTTGGCGCATCGGGCTGCCGCTGCCAGCCGCAGTAGGCCGCGCCGTCGTACTGGATATGGATAAAGTAACGCACGTCGCAAAAGTAACAATAAATTCCCGAAATCCCAACACCGGGGGCGCGGATGCCGCTTTTTGCCCTCTTTTGCGGCGCCTTGCGGCGTTCTTCTGCGAAGCTGTTGGGCGGATCGGGGTTACCGGCGACGGTGGGCGAAGACCCAGTCCAACCGTTCGGCGGTATAGCTTTCGGTGCAGGTGGTGCCGTGACCCCAGCCCGGTTCCGTGTCGAAACGCACCTCGCCGCCCAGGGCTGCCACGCGGGTGCAGAAATCGGCCGCCGTCTGTGCATCCACCAGCGCATCGGCTGTTCCCATGACCGTCAGCACGGGGGTCGGGACCACCGCTGCGGCATCGCAGCGCGAGGGGTTGCCGGCCACGGGCATGGCGGCCGCAAAACGGTCGTGGCAGGCCGAAATCAGCAGCCAGCTCCCCGTGCCGCCCATCGAGCCGCCGAAGAGATAGACGCGTCCCGGCTCTGCACCGTAACGGGCCGTGCAGTCGTCGGTCAATGCCTCCAAAGCGACCGTCATACGGCCTCCCCACAGGGCATCGGACGGGCATTGCGGTGCGATGACTACCGAGTGTAAATTCTTGTCCTTCAAATAGTCGCAGATGGCAATAAGCCCCTTTTCGCGGATTTGCGCCCGGTTGTCCGTGCCCCGGGCCGATCCGCCGTGGAGATAGAGCACGAGGAGGGGTTTGTCGTCCGGGGATCCGATCACGGCCTTGCGATAGGGTAGCCTCACTCCGTTGTAGGTACCCGATTCCTCGCTGAAAACGGGCTCTTCCGTATCGGGCTGAACCGCCTCCTTATCCGTCGAGCAGGAGACCGCGACCATCGTCGTCGAGCAGGACCCTGCGATCATTGCTGTCAAGGCCCAGTAGAGAACGCGCAGTTTCATCTTTCTTTGTGGTTTTGCCTATAAAACCCGCCCGAAGCCCCGGAGTAAAATGCGTCAGGCGAATTTTTGTCTCTTCCGTTGTCTGCACGTCTCGCAGCCCCGGATCCGAATAACTTCGTTTGCTGGCTTCGCCGAAGATACTCCTGCTCGGCAAAAACAAATCTTGATTTGTTTTTGCTCTCACTTATTCGAATCCTTGGCTTCGCCGAAGATACTCCCGTTCGGCAAAAACAAATCTTGATTTGTTTTTGCTCTCACTTATTCGTATCTTTGCACGTTATTTATATAGGAGAGAAAATGAAAGCGGCTATTATAGGTTACGGAAAGATGGGGCGCGAAATCGAACGGATTCTGCGCGAACGCGGACATGAGGTCGGCGCCATCTTTGATGTGGATAATGCGGGCGATCTGGATGCCGCCCATTTGGCGGGCTGCGACGTGGCTCTGGAGTTTACGACACCCGCGACGGCAGCCGAGAATATCGGTCGGTGCATCGCCGCCCGTGTACCAGTGGTCAGCGGGACAACGGGCTGGGGCGCCCGTTTCGAGGAGGTCTGCGACCGTTGCCGCCGGGAGGGAGGAACGCTCTTTTATGCCTCGAATTACTGCCTGGGGGTCAATCTGCTGTTCCGGCTGAACCGTCAGCTGGCCGAATTGATGCAGCCGTTCGGGCAGTACGATGTGCGGATCGGGGAGACCCACCACATCCACAAGAAGGATGCCCCGAGCGGCACGGCCATCACGCTGGCCGAGGGTATTCTGGAGCGGGTCGACCGCAAGGAGCGCTGGGTCAACCGTCCCGCCGAAAGTCCCGCCGAGCTGGCCGTTACTTCGGTGCGCGAGGGTGAAGTGGCCGGTATCCACACGATCACGTGGGAGTCGGAGGACGACGGTCTGGTGCTCGGCCACACGATCAAGAACCGCCGCACGCTGGCCGAAGGGGCCGTTGTCGCCGCCGAATACCTCGCCGCAAAAGGGCCGGGCATTTATACGATGGAGGATTTACTGAATAAAAGATAGAGAGTGATGAAAAAGAGTTTTCGTTCGGTTTGGCGAAACCGCTGGATGCGTTTCGGCGTCGCCGCAATCTTATATACGCTGCTTTTTGTGGTCTGGACGGGCAATCTGTGGCTGCTTTTGGGGCTGGTGCTTGTCTACGACTATTATATTTCGCGCCGCATACACCGGTACGTCGGCCTGAAAAACCGGCGGATGTGTCTGCGCAGCAAGGGCTGGCGCACGGTCTACGAGTGGGTGAACGCCTGCGTCTATGCCACGGTGGTGGCCTCGGTGATCCATCTGTATGTGTTTCAGATGTATGTGATCCCCTCCTCGTCGATGGAGCACTCGCTTCTGGTGGGCGACTATCTCTACGTCAGCAAGATGACCTACGGACCGAAGATGCCCAACACGCCGGTCGCCATGCCGTTGGTGCACAACACGATGCCTCTGTCTACGACGCGCGCTTCGTTCTCGGAGATCATCCGCTGGCCCTACCACCGCCTGAAGGGACTCAAGCCGATCCGGCGGAACGATGTGGTGGTCTTTAACTTCCCGGCGGGCGATACGGTGCTCCTGGAGAACCAGGCAGTAACCTATTACGACGTTCTGCGCGCTTACGAACAGCAGTTCGGACGCGAGGAGGGCCGCCGCAAACTCTTCGGGGACTATACCGTCGTGACGCGACCCGTCGACAAGCGCGAACACTATATCAAACGCTGCGTGGCCCTTGCGGGCGACACGCTGCAGGTGGTCGACGGCGAGGTCTTTGTCAACGGGCACCTGCAGCAACCGGTCCCCGAGCGGCAGTATTATTACTCGGTGCAGACGACCGAACCCCTGTCGCGTTCGGCGCTGGAGCGGTTGGGAATCACGGAGATGAGCGGCAGCGGCATGTTTATGACCGCCGCCGCGGCTGAAGCGTTGCGCAAACTGAAGAATGTCGTTATGGTCGAGCGTTATGTGGCCACGGGGGCCAACTCCGAGGTATTCCCGCACAACCCCGAACTTTATTCGTGGAACCAGGACAATTACGGTCCGATCGTCGTCCCCGCCAAGGGGGTTACGGTGCCGATCGACCGCCGTACGCTGCCGCTTTACGAGCGCATTATCGACGTCTACGAGGGGAATGACCTGCAAATCACCGACGAGGCGATCCTGATCAACGGCGAACCCGCCACGGAGTACACCTTTAAGATGAACTATTACTGGATGATGGGCGACAACCGCCACAATTCGGCAGACTCGCGTTTCTGGGGCTTCGTGCCCGAGGACCATGTGGTGGGCAAGGCGTCGTTTATCTGGCTGTCGCTCGACCGTCAGAAGAGTTTCCCGTCGAATATCCGCTGGGACCGTATGTTTACCAAAGTCAAATAGCGGGGGCGTGGAGCAGGATACCTACCTTACGCCGGAGGCTCCCGCGACGGCTGCCTTGCGCGAGCGAAGCAGCAAGTTTCTCTCGTTCGTCTGGCCCGTGCACGACGAGGAGCAGATCCGCCGACATCTGGAGGCGTTGCGCAAGGAGTATTACGACGCCACCCACCACTGTTACGCCTGGCGGCTCGGACCGCGGGGCGAGCGTTTCCGCGCCAACGACGACGGCGAACCCTCGGGGACGGCCGGACGTCCGATCCTGGGGCAGATGCTCTCGCGCGAGGTGACGGAGTGTCTGGTGGTCGTGGTGCGTTACTTCGGCGGCACGAAATTGGGGGTCCCGGGGTTGATTGCGGCCTACAAGGAGTCTGCGGCGGCCGTGCTGGATGCGGCGCGGATTGTCGAGCGGACGGTGGACCGCCGCCTGACGGTCGAATTCTCGTATCTGGCGATGAACGACGTGATGCGCGTGGTGAAGGAGGAGCAGCCCCGTGTCGAGGGGCAGGAGTTCGACAACCTGTGCCGGATGCGGCTGGCCGTGCGCGAGAGCGGTTTGGAGATCCTCGTGCACAAATTGGAGAAGATCGAGGGAGTCAAGGTCGAAGAGACCGGGGAGGAGGAACAGATCGGATAACGGATTATGGACAAACAGTTGAACAGCATATACATCAAGGGCGCGCGGGTGCACAACCTCAAGAATATCGAGGTCGAGATTCCGCACAACACGCTGACGGTCATTACGGGACTGTCGGGTTCGGGCAAGTCGACCCTGGCTTTCGACACCATCTTTGCCGAGGGTCAGCGCCGCTATGTGGAGAGCCTTTCGGCCTACGCGCGACAGTTTCTGGGCAAGATCGAGAAGCCCGATGTCGACCTGATTACGGGAATCGCGCCGGCCATCGCCATCGAGCAGAAGGTCAACACGCGCAACCCGCGGTCGACGGTCGGTACGTCGACCGAGATTTACGACTACCTGAAGTTGCTCTTCGCCCGCATCGGGCATACCTTTTCGCCCGTGTCGGGGTGCGAGGTGCGGGCCTGGTCGACCGACGACGTGGCGGGCTGGGTGGCCGGCCATGCCGAGGGGAGCCGCATCATCATCGCGGCGCCGCTGCAGACGGAGCCGGGGCAGGGGGTGATCGAGAAGCTGACCCTGCTGATCGGCGAGGGTATCTTGCGTGTCTATGCGGCCGGCCGCGTGCAGCGGATCGAGGAGCTGTTGCCTCGGCTGGCCTCGGATACGCCGGCCGAGGGGATCGCCGTGGTGATCGACCGGGTGAAATATGCCGCGGACGACGATACGGCCACCCGCATCCGCAGCTCGGTCGACACGGCTTTCCGCACGGGCGGCGGCCGGGTGAAGATGATCGACGACGAAGGGGTGCACGATTTCTCGCAGCGTTTCGAGGCCGACGGCATCCTCTTCGAACCGCCCACCGAACACCTGTTCAGTTTCAGTAACCCGCTGGGTGCCTGCCCCGAGTGCGAGGGCTACGGCAAGGTGGTGGGCATCGACGAGGATTTAGTGGTCCCCGACAAGGGCAAGACCATCTACGAGGGGGCGATTGCCTGCTGGCGCGGCGAGACGATGCGGCGCTGGAACGACGCCTTAGTGCGTAATGCCCGGTACTTCGATTTCCCGATCCACACGCCTTTTTACGAACTCACGCGCGAGCAGCGGCAGCTGTTGTGGCGCGGCAACGAATATTTCCAGGGCATTACGGCCTTTTTCGAATACGTCGACGGCGAACGCCGCAAGATCCAGTTCCGGGTGATGAAGGCCCGCTATACGGGCAAGACGACCTGTCCGTGCTGCGGCGGTTCGCGCCTGCGCCGCGAGGCCCTTTATGTGCAGGTGGGCGGTCGGACGATCGCTGATCTGGTGACGATGACGGTGGATGCGCTGATCGGATTCTTCGATGGCCTGACGCTCGACGACCACGACCGCAAGGCTTCCGAACGGGTGCTGGTGGAGATCAAGACGCGCCTGCGCTATCTGTCGGAGGTCGGGTTGGGATATCTGACGCTGGACCGTTTGTCGTCGACGCTGTCGGGCGGCGAGAGCCAGCGCATCAATCTGGCGACCTCGCTGGGCAGCAATCTGGTCGGTTCGCTCTACATTCTGGACGAGCCGTCGATCGGCCTGCACCCGCGCGATACGGCGCGGCTGATCGGGGTGCTGAAACAGTTGCGCGATATGGGCAACACGGTCATCGTCGTCGAACACGAGGAGGAGGTGATCCGCGCGGCCGACCGCGTGGTGGATATCGGTCCCGAGGCGGGCGAACTGGGCGGTGAGGTGATGTTCAGCGGCACGCTGGAGGAGTTGTTGCGAAGTCATACGCTGACGGCCGATTATCTCGACGGCCGCCGTTCGGTGGCGGTGCCCGTGAGCCGTCGGGGCTGGTCCCGCAGCATCACGATCCGCGGCGCGAGGGAACACAACCTGCGGAATATCGACGTGAAGATCCCGCTCGAGGCGATGACCTGCATCACGGGGGTCAGCGGTTCGGGCAAATCGACGCTGGCCAAAGGGATCCTTTACCCCGCGCTCAAACGGCTGTTGCAGGAGGCGGGGACCAAACCCGGCGATTTCGATGCGATCGAGGGCGACACGGGGCTTCTGTGCGGGGTGGAGCTGGTGGACCAGAACCCCATCGGCAAGTCGACGCGCTCGAATCCCGTGACCTATCTGAAGGCCTACGACGAGATCCGGAAGCTCTACGCCGAGCAGCCCTATGCCAAACATACGGGCGTTGTGGCGTCGCAGTTCTCGTTCAACACCCCGGGCGGCCGCTGCGAGGTCTGCCAGGGCGAGGGGTCGATCAAGGTGTCGATGCAGTTTATGGCCGACGTGACGCTGGTGTGCGAGGCCTGCGGCGGAAAACGGTTCAAGGATTCGATCCTCGACATCAAATACCGCGATCGCTCGATCAGCGACGTTCTGGAGATGACCGTGGACGAGGCGGTGGCCTTTTTCGAGACCGACACCGAGAACAGGACCTGCCGGCGGATCGTCGAACGGTTGCGTCCGCTGCAGGAGGTCGGACTGGGCTATATCCGTATGGGTCAGTCGTCGTCGACGCTGTCGGGCGGCGAGAGCCAGCGCGTGAAGCTGGCGTCGTTCCTGCAAAAGGAGCATGCGGAGGGACACCTGCTCTTCATCTTCGACGAGCCTACGACGGGACTCCATTTCCACGATATCAACCGCCTGCTGCGGGCCTTCGACGCCCTGATCGCACGCGGCCATACGGTGGTGATCGTCGAACACAATATGGAGGTGATCAAATGTGCCGACTGGGTTGTGGACCTCGGTCCCGAGGCGGGCAGCGGTGGCGGCAGGGTAGTCTTCGAGGGGACACCCGAAGCGCTGACGGACTGTCCGGACAGCCATATGGCCCGATACCTGAAGTTGCGCGCAAAAATCGGATAGCCGCCATGGAGGAGTTCTATACCTATCTGCTGCCCAACGGAATACGCGGCATCCACCGTCAGGTCAAAGGCCGCGTGGCGCATTGTGCGCTGGTGGTCAACGCGGGCAGTCGCGACGAGTCACCGCGCCAGCACGGCCTGGCCCACTTCACCGAACACGCCTTTTTCAAGGGAACCGCACGCCGCAAGGCATGGCAGGTCAACTGCCGTTTGGAGAACCTCGGCGGCGAACTGAATGCCTTTACCACCAAGGAGGACACGACGATCCACGCGACCGTCCTGCGCGGCGATTTCTCGAAGGCCGTGGAGCTGATCGCCGACATTGTGCTGCATTCGGCCTTTCCCGACCGCGAATTAGACCGCGAACGCGAGGTGATTGCCGACGAGATCAACACCTACAAGGATTCGCCCGCCGATCTGATCTATGACAGCTTCGAGGACCTCCTGTTCGGGGGCTCGGAACTGGGCCACGGTATTCTGGGAACGAAACAGACCCTGCGCGGCTTCAACGGCGATGCCATCCGCGAGTTCCGTCGCCGTACCCATACCACCGACCAGATGGTCTTCGCCTCGATCGGTGCCATGACACCCAAAACCGTGGAAAACATTGCGTTACGATACTTTGGCGAGGCTTCTGCCACCACCCGTGCCTACCGCCGCACGGCTCCTGTGCCCGTGGCTGCGTTCGACCGCACGATCCTCCGCCACACCCACCAGACCCACTGCATCGCGGGTTGCCGCGCCCCCGGAATCGATGATCCGAACCGCCTGCCCATGTCGTTGCTGGTCAATATTCTGGGCGGCCCGTCGGCCAATTCGCTGCTCAACGTCTCGATCCGCGAGAAACACGGACTGTCGTACAATGTCGAGGCCAACTACACCCCCTACGTCGATGCCGGCATTATGGCGGTCTATTTCAGCTGCGACCACCAAAACACGGAGCAGTGCCTCGAACTGGTCGACCGCGAATTGCGCGGCCTGATGGAGCGTCCGCTGACGGCACGCCATCTGTCGATGGCCAAGAAACAGTTTATCGCACAGCTGGCCATCTCGATCGAGAGCAACGAGGGCTATATGCTGGGGGTGGGCAAAAGTCTGCTGGTCCACAACGAAGTCGACCGTATGGAGGAGGTCTACCGCAAGATCGAGGCGATGACGGCGGCCGACTTGCAGGCTGTGGCGCGGGCGACTTTCGGTAACTGTTCCCGGTTGATCTATAAATAGTTGTATCGATGGATGCACTCGAACGATATATCCATGCAAACTCCTCGCCCGAGGGAGATCTGCTCTCGGAACTGGACCGCGAGACGCACCTGCGCACGGTGGCGCCGCGGATGATCTCGGGCCATATCCAGGGCCGGCTGCTCAAAATGCTGGTCGGGATGATCCGCCCGCGCCGGGTGCTGGAGATCGGGACCTTTACGGGTTATTCGGCGCTTTCGATGGCCGAGGGACTCCCGGCTGGGGCGACGATCGACACCATCGAGGTGGATGACGAGCAGGAGGAGCTGATCCGCTCGTTTTTCGCGCGATCGCCTTATGGCGAACGCATTACGCTGCATATCGGCTCGGCCCTGGAGATCGCGCCGCGGTTGGGCGGCCGTTACGATCTGGTCTTCCTCGACGGCGACAAACGCGAATACCCCGACTATTACCGGATGCTGATGGGCGACGGCGGCCGGCCGCCGTTGGTGGGCAGCGGTTCGTGGATCGTTGCGGACAATATTCTTTGGTACGGCAAGGTGGCCGACGAGCGGTGCCGCGATCCGCACACGCGGGCCATCCGCGAATTCAACCGCATGGTGACGGAGGACCCCCGCACGGAGAGCGTCATTGTGCCCCTGCGCGACGGCCTGAATCTGATCCGGGTAATCTGACCGACGCCTTGTCACCCGTTTGCGGCGCTTTTATTGTGCGTTTTGCGGCTCGGCCATGAGGGTGTCGAGCAGGTTCTTGCAACCCTCTTCCAGCATATCGAGTACCAGTTCGAACCCTTCGCGCCCCTCGTAGTAGGGGTCGGGGACATAGGTGCGGTCGGGGAAGCGGTGGCAGAACTCGGTCATGCGATAGATGCGGCGGGCGTGTTCGCGCGAGGGAGCGAGACGGTGTAGGGCTTCATAATTCGAGTCGTCCATGGCCAGGATATAGTCGAACCGTTCGAAATCGGCTTCGCGCACGGGACGGGCGCGGTGCAGCAGGCGGTAGCCGCGACGCGACGCGGCCTCGCGCATCCGCGGATCGGGCAAGTCGCCGGCGTGTCCCGAGTAGGTTCCGGCCGAATCGATCTCGACAAGATCGGCACAGTGTCGCCGTTCGACGAGTGCCCGCATAATCCCTTCGGCGGCCGGCGACCGGCAGATATTGCCTAAACAGACAAAGAGTACGGCGTGTTTCATGGTGCGAAGATACGTTTTTTTGCCGTTTTGTCCAAAAAACGTGTGCGGGTTCTGTTCGCCGCCGGGTCCGGATATATCGAAAAAAGTTGCGCGGCCGTTCGGGTCGCGCAACTTTTCTGTTTTTATAAGAGATCGGAACGGTTTCCGGCCGGACACGCCGTCCGCCCCGCTCCATCTTCCCGGGACTATTCCTCGGTCCACGTATCTTCGTAGACACCCAGTTCGGCCAGTGCGGTCGAGGCCTTGGCGGCACCGGCCACTGCTTCGATCACGCCGCACAGCGAACCTTGCTTGGATTCGGTGATGGCGAAGCGGACCTTCGTAAAGGCAGCCTCTGCGCTCTTCTTCTCGGTGGTATAGGTCCCATTTCCATCCTGCGGCAGATTGTTGTCGTCCTTTGTCAGCGCGAAGAGCTGTTCCCAGTTTTCGCCGTCGTTGCCGACATAAATATCGATCTTGGTAGGCGCGGCGTTGGCGCTGGCACGCGTAACGTACTGAACGACCAATGTAGACATGGCTGCCGGAACGGTGATATCGATATACTGACCGTAAACCTCGTCACCCTGCGAAGCACCGGACCAGGGCGAATGCCAGAACGTGGCGTTGTTGTAGTCGCACAAAGCGGGCAGACCCTGACCGTCATAGGTGATCGTATAAGGCGATGTGTAGTTATCTACGGTCAACTCCGGGCCTGCATAAACCGTCTTGCCGGGGAACTGGCCGTAGTAGCCGTCGCGCTTGGGAACATAGATCACGCACGACGTGCTGTTAAATGCGCTTGCGTTGATCGTCGGAGCGGTCTCGCCCTTGAAAATAACCTTCTTCAACTGGGGAATGGATCCGAGGGTGCTGGCCCCGCCGATGCTCGTTACGCTTGCGGGAAGAACCAGCGTGCTATAGTTGTTCTCGTAGGTGTAAACAGCTTTGACATACATGAATACGCCGTCGCCGATGGTCTCCAGTTGCGAATCCTCGGGAATGCGAACCGTCAGCGAGGAGCAGCCCCAGAATGCACCGGTGCCGAGCGTCGTTACGGAGGCAGGGAGATCGATATTGCCCAACTGCGCACCTACCTGCAGTCCGTTGTGGCCGATGCTCTTCAATGCGGCGGGCAGAGCCAACGAGGTGATCGACGTACGTACGGGAGCGGCGTCGCCAAACAGCCAGCTGCCGGGAATCGACTCGTTGGTCAGGTTGTACATATCGAGCGTCGTCAGGGTCGTGAGGCTTCTCAAGGTGGCCCAGTCGCCCGAAGCGGCATCGGCACCCTGGAGTTCGCCTTTCAGACGCAGCGACTTCAGCTCGGCGTTGGTGGCGTAATCCTCGCCGTAGAGCTCCGTCAGCGTTTCGGCCAGCGACTTGCCGGCACCGACCTCAACGGACGGGGCGGGCGTGTAGTTGATGTTGACCTGGGCGCACTTGCCGGCACCTACCGAATTGGCGGAGAGCGTCTTCTTGTACTTCTTGACGATGTTCAGGTCCTCGATCGTGGCATATACGGTGTTCTGGCTGCGGTACTCGGTCGTCAAAATACGGTATATGTTCTTCGTGCGGGCAGCGTCGTCCGAGTTGACATGATAGGGCGTGAAGGCGTATTTCGCGCCGTTGTCACCGCCGATGGCCAGCGTCAGGTCGGACAAAACGACATTTTTGTCGGTGGTCAGCTCGACCATACCGCGCATGTGGACCATATTGAAGGTGATCGTCTCATCGTCGCCCGTCAGGTTGGCGGCGGCACCCATCCAGTCGGCGGCGTCGAACAGCTCTTTCGTGCCGTTGTTGACCGTGTAGTAGGGGTAGACGAAGAAACGGTTGTTGCCCGTGTCGACAGCCCAATTGCCCTCGGAGCCCGTGAACAGAGGATCGCCGTTGGCGAGGTTTACATCCTCGTGATAGGGGGCATAGGCAAACAGCAGGTCGGCATCCTGAAAATCGACGGCGCCTTTCCACGTGCCGTCCGTCAGGGTCAGTTTCGCATTCGATACCGTGTAGGCGGTCTGCCGGTTGGGTACGCCGTTGGTGATCTCCGACGACTTGATGGCGTAAACACCGATGGCGTCGCCCTCTTCGAACGTCGCTTTGTAGGCATCCTCCGTGTCGTAGGCGCCGTATTGCACACGCGTGCCGTCCTCGTTCCGATAGCCGTTGTCGATTACTACGAACTTTACGCCCTCTTTCTCGGGGCGGGGAGCGGTCACGGCATCGTCCACCTCGCTCGTGGCGCAAGAGCAGAGCGCCGCAGCCAATATGCTATAGAAAATCTTCTTCATTGTTATTCAATGCTTTAATGGTTCGCTAATAGTTGCCGATTTCGTCCATGTCGCCTTCGTCAACCGTGCCATAGTCGCCGATGCCGCCATTCCCGTAATCCGAGATGGCAAATCCGCTTTCGACCCTTACATCGAGTATCTCGACGGTCGGGGATTCGTAGTAAAGTTTTTTCATTGTTCGTTTTTTGTTATTGTGTTTAGATTTTTTTGCCTAATATCCTCGCAAAGATAGAAAATATCGTTTAATATGCCAATATTCATTTTGAAAATTTTAACATGTTTTGACTCTTTCTCCTATTTTTACACTTTTTGTTGTGCTTCTGCTTTTCTTTTTGCGATTTTGTTTTTTGCGTTTGCCGGTTGCAAAAATCGCTCCGAAACACCGCTTCCGAAACTCGTCGGCCGAACAGGTCTCCCGGATATCGTCCTGTGCGGAGGAGATCCCGTTCGGCAGCGGGTCGACCTGTACGAAAAAACGCGCCGACGTCGGAATTCCCGAGTCGGCGCGCAGGCTCTTCGTGCGATATTATCTTTTGCGTTGTCTTTTATGCGGTGCTATCTCTTTTCAGTTGAGGGCTTTCCTCGGCTTGACTCTTGGTCCAACTTCTCCTGGTTCCCCCTCTCCGGGTCACCCCCCCCCGGTTTGCTACTCGGTCTCTTCCTGGGGCTCGATGTAGATCTCGAAGATCAGGGGCGTGTAGGCCTGTATTTCGGTCGATATTGAGATCGTCGTGGTGGTGGTCGACGTGTCGTAGCCGTAACTGTAGTTCGGGTAACCGTAGTAACCGCCGTAATAGCCGCCGTAGTAGTTGTTATAGTAGCTGTTGTAGTAACTGCCGTAGTAGGAGCTGCCGTACATGGCGTTCATGTAGTTGTAGTAGTTGAGCATATCGTAATAGCTCGTGTCGTAGCTGCTTGAGGACGAAGTGGTCGTCTTGCCCTCCTGGCCCGAGGCTCCGTAGCAGGTGTCCGAAGCCGCCACCAGTGCCGCCCACTGGCCGTAACGCAGCTGGGGAATGGTGTAGTACCACGCCTTGATGTATTTGTTCATATCCTCCTCGGCCGTGAAGGAGATGTAGGACGACTTCATATCCTCCTCGACGGGCTTCTGGTAGATCAACTCCTTCACCTCGTCGATGTTGGTGTCGAAGATAAAGCCGTCGAGGAAGCGGCCGATGTACCAGATCTTGGCCGTGCCGTCCATCTTCACCGAGTCGCCCTCCAGTGTGCCGTAACCGAAACGGTCGATCAGCGCGCGGTTGATCTTCTCGTCGAGCGACGTCAAATCGTTGTAGGGCGTGACGGTCGAGCGGTAGGCGTTGCGGTAGCGCAGGATCGAGTCGGCTTTCATGCTGGGCGCAAACGTGTGGCTTACGTAGAGTTGCGGGATCGTGTCGACCGAATTTCGCCAGGCGTAGCCGTCGTTGTACTGGGGTTCTTCGCGGCCGCGTGTCGCGGAGGTCGTCTTCGGGTTCTCCTCGTCGGCGGGTTTCAGCCCCCCGTTGTCGGCGGCGAAATTATCGACGGTGGTACCCTCTGCCTCGATGGGGTTTTTGACGATATCCGTAACTTTCAGGTGGGCGATCAGGGGACGGTTGGCATCCAGCGAATAGTTCTCGTCGCCGAACGGCTGACCTTCGTAGCCGCCCGAACCGCTCAGGCCCGAACCGATCACCGTCGAGGGCATGTAGACGGTGATCTCCGTTCCCAGCCGCACGCAGAATTCGCTCCCGAGTCCGCGTTGCGCCGCATAGGCGGGGTCGAGCGTCAGCGTGTCGCGCAGGGCCAGATGCACGCCGTCGAGCAGGCCGCTGCTGTATTGGCCGCAATATTTGTAGAAAGGAACGTAGTGGGTATAGCGCGAGAACGTCCCCAGTTGGCGGGCCGTCAGTTCGCTGCGCGTCAGGCAGACATTGCCGGCCAGGTTGCGGCCCGTGAATTCGAAGCGCACCCAGCATACGGTGTCGTTGACGGTCTTCGCGCCGGGATCGCCCGGGTTGGTGATATCGACATAGTATCCGCCGTCGCTCTGGTAGTTCCCGACCAGTTCGGGGTGGTGGATCTGCATCCAGGCCTTGAGCGAGCGGCTTTCGGCGCCGGTAAGATCCTCGTCCTTGCGGTCGGCACACGCGATCAGCATCGCGCAAACAGTCAGCAGGGTCGCTATGCGACCGTAAAAATTCGAGCTGTATTTCATCGTTTTACCTTGTCTATAGTGAAGAACCACGCAATGGGGCTCTCTTGTTCTATGTTATACATCCACCGGTCGCCGTAGGCCATCGTGTAGGTCATGTAGATCTCCACCCGGTCGCCCTCGCAGCATCCGGGCAGCAGTCGGGTTACCCCCTTGACTATCGGCGTATAGCCCACGCGGATGCCCAGCGGCTTGCCGAACTCCCAGTAATCGCCCGTCAGTCCCAGCTTGCGCACGGCCGCCTCCATCGCGGGATCGTTCGAATAGTAGAGTTCGCTCTCGCTCGGACGGCGTCCCGTAAAACGGTAGGCGCTCAGGGTGATCCACACGCTGTCGCCCTGCTCGACCGGGGTCCAGGACGAACGGTTGGGATCGTACCAGGTGGCGATATACCGGTAGGCCGTGTTGCCCGTCTGGTCGAAAAAGGCGGGTTCGTCCTCGAGCGATTCGCCGACCTCGTCGGCCGCAATCAGCCGCGGCGTATGCGCTCCGGTGAGGTACGTGCGGATCTGCTCCTGCTGCTTGGGCAGGATATCCTCCTCGTCGGAGCACGCGGCCGCCGCCAGAACGGCGCAGACGGCGCAGATGAACGTTCGGAATCGTTGCATCGGGTTGTCTTAAAATCCAATAAACCGCACAAATATACGAAAAGTCCGGCGCAAAAGCAAATTTATTTATTTTTGCCTGTGGCGGGTCCGTGATCCGCGGGGGGCGGGCGGTTCGAAAAGGGCCTCTTTTCCGCCGTTTTTTTTTCGCTCGCCCTACGTAAACGTGTCCGGACGGCGCTTTATTGTCCGAGGGTGCGATAATTTATTCGGACAGCTCCGCCTCGGGTTCATCTGCGGAGTTCCTTGCGGATGCTGCGGCGGGCTTTGCGATGGATCCCGGCGCGGTCTCTCCGGCTGTTTCCGCGGCGATTCCTTCTGTGATTTCTTCGGCGGGTTCCGCCTCGGGTTCTGCGGCAGCCTCCGTAACCGGCTCTGCGACAAGTGCTGTGTCGGGTTCCGCCTTATGCTCTGCGCCGGCTTCTGCGTTGTCGGATTTCGCGCTGGATTTCGCTTTGGATTTTGCGGTCCGTTTGGCCGCGGGTTTGACGGCGGGTGCCGCAATGGATTTCATTCCGGATTCCGCGGGATATTCCCCGGCGGGTTCCGCAAGATCTTCCGCCGGTTCGCCGCGTTGCTCTCCCGGCAGGACGATAGCGGGTTCGGGCAGGGGTTTGGCGGCGTCGACCTTGGCCCCCAGTTCGGCCAGTTTGCGACCCGAAACGGCGATGCTCTGCCGGCCGTCGAGGAGTTTGTTGCGGGCGTTGCCGAAGGCCTGTGTGGCGGCGGCCAGTTTGTCGCCGATCTCCTCGAAATGGCGGTTGAACTCGCCCACGCGTTTCATCAGGTTGGCGGCATGGATGAGGATCTGTTCCTGGTTGCGCTGCTGTTCGACCCGGAGCCAGCTGATCTGGATCAGGCGCAGCATCGAAAACAGCGCCAGCTGGCTGGTGATGATCACCTTGCGCTCGTATGCCTCGTGCCACAGCCGCGGCTCGTGCTGCATCATCAGCTGGAAGGCGTCCTCGTTGGGGATGAACATCACGGTGTAGTCGATCGTCGTGTGGCCCGGGCGTTTGAAATAGGTGGGGTAGGAGACGGCGACCAGTTCGTCGACGTGGCTGCGGATGCTGCGGATATGCTGCCGGAGGGCGGCCTCGCGCATTTCGTCATTCTCGGCGTTGCACCAGTCGAGATAGGCCGTAAGGCTGGTCTTGGAGTCGATGACGAGGTCCTTTTCGTCGATGTGAACCACCACGTCGGGGATCATCCGGCGCGCCGTGTCGTCGTTGCGCACGGCCTTGCCCGCGGCGTCGAAGATCATCTGCTGCATATCGAAGTTGACCCCCTCTTTCAGTCCGCTGTCCTCCAGGATCTTCGACAGCACCAGCTCGCCGTAGATGCCCTGTTTTTTCTGTTCGCCGCGCAGGGCCCGGGCCAGTTTGTCGGCCTCGACCCCCACCTCCACCGTGCGGGCCATCATCTGCTCGATGGCCTTGTCGATCGAGGCCTTGTTCGCCACGCCGTCCTCACGCGTCTTGAGCATCGTCGACTCGATCTTGTCCATCTGCTCGCGAATGGCCCTGACCATCGGGGCGATGTGTTCGTCGTTGTCGCTTTTAAGCGAACGGCTTTTGGCGTCGAGAATCTCGTTCGCGACATTGCGGAACGAGATCTTGAGGTTTTCGATCTGTTCGCGGTTGCGGGCTTCCAGAGCCTCGGTGTCGCGTTTGGACTGCTCTTTGAGGAGTTCCAGCTCGCGGTCGCGGGCGGTGGAGTCGGCCAGCAGACGGGTGTGTTCGCCGCGCAGGGCCTCGAGGCGCGATTGCGAGTCGGCAAGCTGGTCGCGAAGCTGTCGGATCTGCCGGTCGGACTCGCTGCGGGCGTGTTCGAGCTGTTCTTCGGCCTGTGCCTGGGTCTTTTGCAGTAGCTGTTGCAAAAGTTGCTGTTCGGCTTCGGCGCGGGCTTTGCGTTCGTCGAGCAGGGTGCCTAACCGGGCGGCCCGGCTGCGGGTCATGGCCCAGGCGACGATTGCGGCCGCCTGGGCGAGCGATATGAGGATCAGTGCGGTGGTCATGGGTTCGGTTGTTTTGTGCAAAGTTACTTTTTCTTCTTCAACCCGCCAAGCAAAACGGGGCTGAAATGAATTTTTTGTTGTATCGGGGTCTTCGTCCGGCGGGTTTTTCCCGGAAAAGCCGTATGAAGAGTGGTCCCCGGGTGAAATTCGGAGGGCCGTACCCTTGTAAATATGCGAAGAATTTCTTATTTTTGCATCAAGAAACTTTTGCAGAAAGTGCCGCAAGGCCCCGTTTTGCCGAAAATCGCCTGCGTCCCGGGAGGGCCGAAGGATGAAAAAAGGGCGGAGCAAGGCTGGGGTGAGAATGGACGGACGGAGGAATGGACGAGGAAGCGAACGGGGGAGCGAACGGGGGAGCGAACGGGACGAAACGGGGCGAAGGATAAAAAAAGAGAGCGCAAACAACTGACTGACAATTGATGACGCTCTCTCCGCGTGATCCCGAGGGGATTCGAACCCCTATCGTAAGAACCGGAATCTTAAATTCTATCCATTGAACTACGGAACCGTTCGGCAAAGATAGGAATAAAAAAAGAGATTGCCAAATGTTGGAGAAGGAAAATGTTTTAAACGAGGATTTACTCGAGGTGATCGACGATACGGCCGGCGTCGGTGAGCCTGCACCGACCGACGACGAGGCGATCGAAAATCCCTGGGCGCGGGTCGAGCAGGTGGCCCACTGGGCGGGCGTGAAGATCCACGGGCTGGCCGTCGATACGGGCATGCATCGCGGGCAGAGCCTCTACCAGATCAAACAGGGCAAGAGGGGCGTGTCGCGCGGTATGGCCGAGGTGATCTGCTCGTCCCACCCCGATCTGGACAAGCTGTGGCTGCTGACGGGCGAAGGATCGATGTTCCGCACCCCGTCTGATGATGCCCACGCCTGTTTCCCCTGCTTCAATGCCGATCTGGAGACGTTGCTGCCCGACCTGGCGAAGTGCGCCTCCGAATCCTACGGGCATCTGCCGATGGCCCGCTCGTGCGATTTGGCGGTGACGGTCCGCAACAACCTGCTGCAACCCGATGTTCCGGCGGGGGCTACGGTCTTCTTGCAGCGCGTGTCGGTCGGCGACCCGGTCGATGGCGTGCGTTACGTGGTCGTTCACGAGGGGCGGGTCAGCCTTTGCCGGGCCTGCCGGATGACGCCGGAGGGGGAGAGCGATCCCGTACCGGTCTTTGCGGACTGCCGGGCCTCGGGGGAGGTGGCGCTGCTGCGTCCGGCTGATGTAAAGGCCGTTTACCGTGTGATAGGATATTATATGCCAACTGAATTGAAATAAAACAGAAGTATGCTGACTATTAAAACCAAAGAGGGCGCATCGTTGCTCATCGCCTTTTTCGCCGCCGTGGTGGCTGCCGCGGCCATGTTACACCCCGATTCGCGCTGGTGGGTCGTGGCGTGTGTCTGTGCGGCCGTATTCGTGCTCTTCGCCTTCGTGGCGCTGCTGATCATCCGCAAGTATGTGGCCTACAAGCTCAAACCGATCTATTCGATCGTCCTTTCGCGCGACGTCCATACGCACGAGATCGACAACGAACTGAAGGACAAACACGTCGAGAACATCTCCGACGAGCTGACCGCCTGGGCCGACACGAACGATCGCGAGATTACGCGGCTGAAGGAGACCGAACAGTTCCGCAAACAGTATCTGGGCAATGTGGCCCACGAGCTGAAGACCCCGATTTTCAATATCCAGGGTTATATCTCGACGCTGCTGGACGGCGGTCTGGAGGACGAGTTGATCAACCGCAAGTATTTGGAGCGCACCGAGAAAAGTATCGACCGGCTGATCAATATCGTCAACGATCTGGACACGATCGCCAAACTGGAGAGCGACATGACGCAGATGAAGCGCGAAGCTTTCGACGTGGTGGCCCTGACGCGCGAAATCGCCGATCAGCTGGAGATGGAGGCCTCGAAGAAACGGATCTCGATCACGGTGAAGGGGAGCGAAAACCTGCCCTCGGCATTCTGGGTGATGGCCGACAAACACTATATCGGTCAGGTGCTGGTCAACCTGCTGATCAACTCGATCCGCTACGGCAAGGAGGGCGGCGCCACGAAGGTCAGCTTCCGCGATATGCTCGAAAAGATCCTTATCGAGGTGGAGGACAACGGCGTGGGCATCGCCCGCGAGGATATTCCGCGCGTGTTCCAGCGTTTCTACCGCACCGACCGCGGACGTTCGCGCGAGCAGGGCGGCACGGGCCTGGGTCTGGCCATCGTCAAACATATCGTCGAGGCCCACGGCGAGCGCATCACCCTGCGCAGCGAGCTGGGGGTGGGCAGTACGTTCTCGTTCGCGCTGCAGAAGGTCAAGGTGCAGGATATCAAATAGCGGACGATGAACAGTTTGGTTGTCAACTGGAATTTCGATCCGGTGCTGGTGATGATCGGGTCGGTCGATATCCGCTGGTACGGATTGATGTGGGCGCTGGCCATCTTCACGGGCAGCCTCTTTTTCGACAATTTCTGCCGCCGCGAAGGGTTGCGCGAGGAGGTTTCGTATTCGATCTTCTGGTACGGCACGCTGGCCACGATGATCGGCGCGCGACTGGGCCACTGTCTCTTTTACGCTCCGCAGGTCTATCTGCCCCGGCCGTGGGAGATCATTACGGGCATCCGCGACGGCGGGTTGGCCAGCCACGGGGCGGCTTTGGGTCTGTTGATCGGCTTGTGGCTGTTCTCGCGCAAAAACAGGCTTCCGTACGTGTGGTCGCTGGACCGCATCATGATTCCCGTGGGAATCGGCGGCGCGCTGGTGCGACTGGGCAACCTCTTCAATTCGGAGATCGTCGGCCGCGTGACCGATGTGCCGTGGGGCTTCCGCTTCGTGCGCAACTTCCGCCACCTGCCGCTCGAGGAGATCCCGCCGCAGCACCCCGCGCAGATCTACGAGGCGCTCTGTTATCTGGCGACCTTCGGCGTGCTGTGTCTTTTATATTATAGGTATGATATGGGGCGCCGCCGCCCGGGACTGCTCTTCGGGGTGGGGTTGATCGGCGTCTTCTTCACGCGCATCTTTATCGAGATGGTCAAGGAGGAACAGGAGGCCTTCGAACGGGGGATGCTGCTGGATATGGGGCAGCTGTTGAGTATTCCGTTCGTGGTGCTCGGCGTGTGGATGATTGTCCGCTCGCTGCGCCGTCCTGCGGCGGAGGCCCGGAAGGAGCCGGAGCCCCAAAAGGTTCATAACGTTAAAAAAGTAAAGAAATGAGTGCTTCGACTACGATGATCGCTGCGGTCGACAACTTGATCCGCAATAAGTTAACCCTCGGCGGGGCTGTGCTGCTGCCCGAAGTCGGTGTTTTGAAAATCGTGCGTCGTGCGGCCTACCGTCCGACCAAAAAGAGTTTGATCCCTCCCTCGCGCAACGTCGAACTCTCGACGGCAGAGGATCCGTCGGCCACGCCGCTCGGGGCGATGATCGTCGAGGCGGCCAGTTGTTCGCAGGCCCAGGCCGACGAGGTCTACCGTCGCTGGCTGACGGCCAAACGCGAGTCGGTCCCCTTCGGGATCGAGGGGGTGGGACACCTTGAGGGCGAGCGTTTTGTGATGGATGCGGAGCTGGATGCGATCCTCAATCCCCACGGCCACGAACCCGTTGCGGTGCGTCGCCGTTCGCATTGGGATGTGGCGCTGTGGATCGTTGCCGTGCTGGTGATCTGTTTGGCTGCGGGCTGCTATTGGATGATCGTGCGCGACGATCCGGCGGCCGATTCCCGGGTGGCTTCGCGCGTGGCCCGGAGTGAAGCGGCCGAACCGGCGGTGACGCCGACACCGACGGCGGTCGATTCGCTGGCCGTGCCGTCGGAGGAATCCGCGCCCGTCGTGGCACCAAAATCCCCGGCCGACGTGGCCTCGATGCCTGTCGTGCGGTCGACGTCGGGACGCAACTATGTGGTTCTGGGGATCTTCTCCACCGAACAGAACGCCCGCCGCGCGGCTGCCGCTGCGCAGGCCAAGGCCGACGACCTGACGCTCGGAATCTACAATTACAGCGACAAACTGATGGTTTCGGTCTACGAATCGGACGATGCGGCCGCCGCGCAACGGTTCATGAATGCGCACGGCGGCGCCTTCGACGGACTTTGGGTCTATCGCAAGCAGTGATCCGCAAACGGATGAACATGCTCTTGGCGCAACTTTTGGGCGGGATCATCGACCGTTGCTACATTCGTGCGGTTGCGGCGTGGGTCTCGCCGACGGTTTTCCGGTACGGGGTGTGCGGGGCGCTGAATATGGCGCTCGACACGCTGTTGTATTTCGTGCTGTATCATTATGTGATCGGCGGGCGTTTTGTCGATCTGGGGGTGGTGGTCGTTTCGCCCCATATTGCGGCGCTGGGGCTGGTCTTTCCGATTACTTTTTTCAACGGTTTTTGGCTGAACCGTTATGTGGCGTTCCGTGCGACGGAGTTGCGCACGCGGACCCAGCTGGCGCGTTATCTGCTCTCGGTACTGGGTGCGCTGGCGGTTAACTATGTCTGTATGAAGCTGTTTGTGGAGGGCCTGCACCTGTGGGCCACTCCGTCGAAGATGCTCACGACGGCGGTGAGCGTGATTTACAGCTATTTGGCGGCCCGTTATTTCACCTTCCGGATCCGCCGTCCGGGCGCCGCCCCTGCGGAGTCTGCGACCGACGAGGGTTAAGACGGCAAGATGGCCTTTTACATATACGTGAGCGGCGAAGGCGGGGAGACGAAACGGCGGCATTTCTTATATTTTTATCTTGCCGGGGGTTTTGTGTCGTCCGCCGGCGTTTGTGCGGTGTTTATGTGGAGGTTCGGGGTGAAAAAAACGGCTGCGGATGTTGCGGTTTGCGAAAATTTGTGTAAATTTGAAGTCGGAACCTAAAACTCTCTTAAAGAATGGACTCTTCTCCCAAATTGTTGACCCGGAATCTGATCGTCCCCTTTATTCTGGTGACGACGCTCTTTTTCGCCTGGGGATTCGCCAACGACATCACCAACCCGATGGTCAAGGCCTTCTCCAAGATTTTCCGCATGAGCGCGACCGACGGAACGTTGATCCAGGTGGCCTTTTACGGCGGTTATTTCGTGATGGCCGTCCCCGCAGCCCTCTTTATCCGCCGGTTCTCCTATAAAAAAGGTATTCTGCTGGGTCTGGCGCTCTATGCTACGGGCGCGCTGCTCTTTATCCCCTCGGCCTCGTTGGGCGAATACTATCCGTTTTTGGTCTCCTATTTTATTCTGACCTGCGGCCTGTCGTTCCTCGAGACCAGCTCCAATCCCTATATTATGTCGATGGGCGACCCCGCGACCGCAACGCGACGGCTGAATCTGGCCCAGGCATTCAACCCGATTGGCTCGCTGATGGGTATGTTCTGCGCGATGAATTTTATCCAGGCGCGGTTGAGCCCCTTGAGCACCGTGGAGCGTGCCGGGTTGTCCGAGGCGGAGTTCGAGGCGGTCAAGGCGGCCGATCTCGATGTGCTGATCGCCCCGTATGTGGTGGTCGGACTGGTGATCGCGGTGCTGTTTCTCTTGATCTTCTTCGCGAAGATGCCCGAAAACCAGGATACCGGCAAATCCTCGGGGCTGACGGCGACGCTCAAACGGCTGTTGAGCATCGCCCGTTATCGCGAGGGTGTGGTCGCGCAGTTCTTCTACGTCGGCGTGCAGATCATGTGCTGGACTTTTATCATCCAGTACGGCACGCGGATCCTGACCGCGCAGGGAATGAGCGAGCAGCTGGCCGAGGTGACCAGCCAGCAGTACAATATCGTGGCGATGGTGATCTTCTGCATCAGCCGCTTCGTCTGCACGTTCCTCTTGAAATATATCTCGCCCGGCCGTCTGCTGACGGCCCTGGCCGTGGCGGGCGGCGCCCTGATCTGCGGGGTGATCGGATTGCAGAATATCTGGGGTCTCTACTGCCTGGTGGGCGTGTCGGCCTGCATGTCGCTGATGTTCCCCACGATCTACGGCGTGGCGTTGGAGGGGCTGGGCGAAGATGCCAAACTGGGCGCAGCCGGTCTGATTATGGCCATCCTGGGCGGCTCGGTGCTGCCGTTGGCGCAGGCCTCGATCATCGACTGCGGCGAGGTGATGGGCTGGCCGGCGGTCAACGTCTCGTTCGTCGTGCCGCTGGTCTGCTTCGTGATGATTGCCATCTACGGCTACAGAACGTATAAAATTTTCCATATCAATCGATAACGGAGATGGACGGATATGTAATGAAACCCTACGCGGAGCCGGTCAAGCGCTATTGTCAGATGCTGGATCTCAGGCGCGACGCCGCGTTGATCGCCGAGTATGGCAGGGTCCATTCGCGCGAACAGGTCTGGCCCGAGATTCTGGAGGGGATTCGCCGTGTGGGGATCCTCGAGATGGAGATCTACAGGTTGGGCGAACACTGTGTGATGATTGTCGAGACGCCGTTGGATTTCGACTGGGACAGCGCGATGCAGCGCCTGGCGACCTTGCCGCGGCAAGCCGAGTGGGAGGCCTTCGTGTCGCGTTTCCAGCAGACGGCGGCCGATGCCACCTCCGACGAAAAGTGGCAGATGATGGAACGGGTCTTCCACCTGTATTGAGAACCTTGTGTTAAAAAAAATAGTAAAACCAATAAAAAAGATGAAAAATTACCCTAAAATCGGTATTCGCCCGACGATCGACGGTCGTTGGGGCGGTGTTCGGGAGAGCCTCGAGCAGCAAACGATGAATATGGCGCGCGCTGCCGCCGACCTGATCAGCTCGACGTTGCGTTACAACGACGGCACGCCCGTGCAGTGCGTGATCAGCGACACGACCATCGGCGGCGGTGCCGAGGCGGCTGCCTGCGCCGAGCAGTTCTCGACTCGGAACGTGGTGGCTACGCTGACCGTTACCCCCTGCTGGTGCTACGGCTCGGAGACCTTCGATATGGATCCCAAGACGATCAAGGCCGTTTGGGGCTTCAACGGTACGGAGCGTCCGGGTGCCGTCTACCTCGCCGCCGTCATGGCCGCCCATGCCCAGCGCGGTCTGCCCGCCTTCTCGATCTACGGCCACGATGTGCAGGATGCCGACGACAAGTCGATCCCTGCCGACGTGCAGCGCAAGATCCTGCTGTTCGCCCGCGGCGCCATCGCTGTCGGTCAGATCAAGAACAAGGCCTATGTGAATCTGGGCAGCATCTCGATGGGTATCGCCGGTTCGTTCTGCGACGCCAACGTGCTGCAGAAATATTTCGGTCTGCGCGCCGAGTGGGTCGACCTTACGGAGCTGTTGCGCCGCATCACGCTCGGGATCTACGACCACGACGAGTACGAAAAGGCGCTGGCCTGGATCAAGGCCAACTGCAAGGAGGGCCTCGACATCAATGCCGGCAAGGCGCTGCCCGAGATCATCACCCGTTCGAAGGTCGTTCCCGCCGACAAGGATTGGGAGTTTATCGCCAAGATGACGTTGGTCGTTCGCGATATTATGTTCGGCAACCCGAAGCTGGGCGAGATGGGCTGGCACGAGGAGGCGCTGGGCCGCAATGCCGTCGTGGGCGGTTTCCAGGGTCAGCGCATGTGGACCGACTGGCTGCCCAACGGTGACTTTACGGAGTCGCTGATGGCCTCGTCGTTCGACTGGAACGGCAAAAAAGCCCCGTTCCCCTTCGCTACCGAGAACGATACGTGCAACGGTATCGCCATGATGATGAGCACGTTGCTGACCAACTCGGCCCCCTGCTTCCACGATGTCCGCACCTATTGGAGCCCCGAGGCCGTAAAACGAGTGACGGGCAAGGAACTCCAGGGCCGCGCCGCCAACGGTATCATCCACCTCATCAACTCGGGCGCAACGGCCATGGACTGCACGGGTGCCGCCGACGGAGCGATGAAACCCTGGTGGGAGATGACCGACGCCAATATCGACGCCTGTCTGAAGGCCACCGACTGGTGCCGTGCCAACTATGAATATTTCCGCGGCGGCGGTTTCTCGTCGCACTTCCGCACGCAGGCCGAGATGCCCGTCACGATGTTGCGTTTCAATATCGTCGACGGTATCGGTCCGGTGTTGCAGGTTGCTGAAGGTTACACCGTTACGCTGGAAGACGATGTACACCGCACGCTCGACGAGCGCACCGACCGCACGTGGCCCACGACGTGGTTCGCGCCGCGTCTGACGGGCAAGGGTGCATTCAAGGATGTCTACGGCGTGATGGCCAACTGGGGTGCCAACCACGGCGTGACGATCTATGGCCATGTGGGTGCCGAGTTGCTGACGATGGCTTCGATGCTGCGTATCCCCGTGACGATGCACAACGTGCCCGAAGAGAACGTCTTCCGTCCGCATTCGTGGGCTGCATTCGGTGTCGACGACGCCCAGGCCGCCGATTACAAGGCCTGCGCCACCTACGGCCCGCTCTATAAATAGCCGGTAAAGGCTTCGGCCTACTTCAGCGGACCGCCCCGGGGACTCTTGGAAGGGTTCTCGGGGCGGTCTGTTGTGTGGCGCAGCGAAATTGGCCGTGTGAGGAGGCCGGCCGTAGCGTGATTTGCTTCGCGAGGCGGTTTGTCGTGCGGTGCGTTTTGCGGTGCGGTGCATGGTGCTGCCGAGCCGGCGCGGGGTGCTGTTCGGCTGGCCGGACCATTCCGCGTGCTCCCGAAATCCTCCCGATTTTCCGTTTTATCTCTCCTTTTTGGTCTTTTTTTCGGGAATACTTTGCAAAAACAAAATATTGCACTATCTTTGTGCTATCCTTTAAGCCGAGATTCCCTCGGTGAAGCAATCTGGAAAAATATCAATGAACAAAGAGGATTTGAGAGCGCTCGAAGGGAAAAACCTGCCCGAATTGCGCGAAATAGCCAAAGCCGTAGGCATGAATGATGTCAGCGGTAAAAAACAGGAACTGATCGATCGTATCGCCCGTCATATCGATTCCGCAGAGGAGCCGTCGGCACCGTCGGCCGCTGCTGCCTCCGACCCTGTCTCTGCAACACTTCCCGGGACCGGTCTGGAGGTTGCGTCTGCCGCCAAACGCCGGGGCCGCCGTCCGCGGATCGTGACGGTGGAGAATGCCGCCGATCATCATAAGACACTTAAAGAGTCGCAAGAAGCAGGCATTCAATCGTCTGCGGCCCCCGTGCAGGTTGCGGTTACGGCCGGGCCGGAAATGTCGGAGCGTCTGCCGGAGCCTCGTTCTGAAGAGCCGGTTGCGGAGGCTTCGGCCGAGGCGTCCGCAACCGAAATCCCGGCTGCGGAAGCGACGATAGCGTCGGCTGAAGCGGTAACGGCCGACGCCGCTGCGGTTGAGGCCACAGCCGCCGAGGATTCGGCTGCCGCGGCTCCGACGACCGAGGAGCAGCCCCGGAAACGTCGCGGCCGCAAATCCCGTGCGCAGAAGGAGGCCGAGAAAAACGCCGCCGAGGCTCAACCCGTGCCGGAGGGGCAGACCACTGAGGCCGAGCCGGCAGCGGAGGAGCCTTCGGATGCGGACGAGGCCAGGGGCGCGTCGTCCAAACAGGCGCACCAGCGCGCCCGCCGGGCCGAATCCGAGTGGGAAGAGGTCGTGACGCAGGAGGACTTTTTGGGCGAAATCCAGGGCGAAGGCGTCCTGGAGGTGATGCCCGAGGGGTATGGTTTCCTCCGCTCGGCCGATTACAACTATCTCAACTCGCCCGACGATATCTATGTGTCGCCCAACCAGATCAAGATGTTCGCCCTGAAGCCCGGCGACACGGTGCAGGGTGCGATCCGTCCTCCGCGCGAGGGCGAGAAATATTTCCCGTTGGTGCGCGTGAATCTGATCAACGGCCTGCAGCCCGAATTTATCCGCGACCGCGTGCAGTTCGAGTATATGACGCCGCTGTTCCCCTCCAAGAAGTTCAATCTGACGGGATCGGGCCACAACAACCTCTCGAACCGCATTGTCGACCTCTTCTCGCCCATCGGCAAGGGTCAGCGCGGTTTGATCGTCGCCCAGCCCAAGACGGGTAAGACGATGCTGTTGCAGTCGATCGCCAACGCCATCGCCGACAACCACCCCGAGGTCTATATGATCATTCTGCTGATCGACGAGCGCCCCGAGGAGGTGACCGAGATGGCCCGCAATGTCAAGGCCGAAGTTGTCGCCTCGACCTTCGACGAGCAGGCATCGCGCCATGTCAAGGTGGCCGAGATGGTTCTGGACAAGGCCAAACGCATGGTGGAATGCGGCCACGACGTGGTGATTTTCCTCGACTCGATCACCCGTTTGGCCCGCGCCTACAACTCGGTGCAGCCCACTTCGGGCAAGATCCTTTCGGCCGGTGTGGATGCCAATGCGTTGCACAAGCCCAAGCGTTTCTTCGGTGCCGCGCGCAATACGGAGGAGAAGGGTTCGCTGACGATCATCGCCACGGCGTTGATCGACACGGGTTCGAAGATGGACGAGGTGATTTTCGAGGAGTTCAAGGGTACGGGCAACATGGAGTTGCAGCTGGATCGCCGTTTGGCCAACAAACGGGTCTATCCGGCGGTGGATGTGATTGCCTCGGGCACCCGTCGCGAGGATCTGTTGCTGTCGCGCGAGGTGATGAACCGCACGTGGGTGCTGCGCAAATACCTCTCCGAGATGACGACTGTCGAGGCCATGGAGTTCCTCCAGAAACAGATGTCGATGACCTCCAGCAACGAGGAGTTTCTGGCGACGATGAATCAATAACCCGGACTGGGGAGCGCAGTGGTGTCATGATACGACTGTCCTCCTTGGGCCCGTGGTCGGTCCCGGCCGGACGGGCGAACCCGAACAATAGTGTTTTCTTGCGGGTGTGTATATGTGTTTTCTCCCGTGGCGGCGTGGCGTTGCAAACGCCCGCCCTACGGGAGAAAACACATATACACACCCGCAAGAAAACAAATGGACCGGGGAGCGCCGCGCGGCAAGGGGCGGGGT
>CAZHMX010000009.1:0-29616 GCA_964533725.1 uncultured Alistipes sp.
TGGAGGTGATCCGCAACTGCGACGTGCACGGCATCAGCCACATCACGGGCGGCGGTTTCGACGAAAATATCCCGCGCATCCTGAAAGAGGGTCAGGGTATTGCCGTTCAGGAGGGTTCGTGGGAGATTCTGCCCGTGTTCCGCCTTCTGGAGAAGCGCGGCGGTATCCCCCACCGCGAGATGTTCAATATCTTCAATATGGGTATCGGTATGGTCATCGCGCTGGATGCTGCGGAGGCCGATCGGGCCATCGAAATCCTGACGGCTGCGGGCGAAAAGGCTTCGGTGATCGGCCGCGTCAAGGAGGGTGAAGGTGTCGAAATCGAATAACGTGTTGAAAATGAAAAAAATCGCCATTTTCGCCAGCGGCAACGGAGGAAACTTCGAGGCGCTGGCTGCGGCTTGCCAAAGCGGAGAGATCCGGGCCGAGGCGGCGTTGCTGGTCTGCGACCGCCCGGGGGCCTACGTGGTGGAGCGTGCCCGGCGTCTGGGGGTTCCGGCGCTGGTGCTCGATCCCAAATCGTTCCCCTCGAAGGCCGACTACGAACGGAAGGTCCGCGAGCGGCTGGAGGCCGACGGTATCGATCTGGTCTGCCTGGCGGGCTATATGCGGATCCTTACGCCGGTATTGCTGGAGGCTTGCGGCGGACGGATCATCAACATCCATCCCTCGCTCCTGCCCTCGTTCAAGGGGGCGCACGGGATTCGCGATGCGTTCGAGTACGGGGTGAAGGTCTTCGGCGTCTCGATCCATTGGGTCACGGCCGAGCTGGACGGCGGACGGATTATCGCCCAGCAGGCTTTCCCCTACGAAGGTCGCGATCTGGACGAACTGGAGGCTCGGGTTCATGCCATCGAACACCCGCTCTATGTGGCGACCGTGGCGAAATTAGTCAATGAATTATAACGAATTACGATCAATGAAGAAGGCTTTAATCAGTGTAAGCGACAAACGCGGCGTGGTGGATTTCGCCCGCGCCCTGACCGAACTCGGCTGGATGGTGATCGCCACCGGCGGCACCCGTAAGTTGTTGGAGCAGGAGGGGGTCAAAACGGTGGATATCAGTACGGTAACGGGATTTCCCGAGATTTGCGACGGTCGCGTCAAGACCCTCCATCCCAAGGTGCACGGCGGTCTGTTGGCCCGCCGCGACGTTCCCGAACACATGCAGGCGCTGGCCGATAACGGTATCGAGACCATCGATTTGGTGTGCGTGAACCTCTATCCTTTCCGTCAGACGATTCAGCGCGAGGGCGTTACGCGCGAAGAGGCTATCGAGAATATCGATATCGGCGGTCCGTCGATGTTGCGTTCGGCGGCCAAGAACTTCGCTTCGGTGACCGTCGTCTGCCATCCCGAGGACTACGAACAGATTTTGGCGGAGATTCGCGCCGAGGGCGATACGAAGCTGCAGACCCGTCTGGAGCTGTCGGCCAAGGCCTACACCCACACGGCCGAGTACGACTCGCTGATTGCCACCTACATGCGTGCCCAAGCGGGGCTGAACGAGAAACTCTTTCTGGAGTTCGACCGCGTGCAGTCGCTGCGCTACGGCGAGAACCCCCACCAGCAGGCCAATTTCTACCGTCAGGGGGACAAACCCGTGGCCTGGTCGCTGGCGTGGTCGAAGCAATTGCACGGTAAGGAGCTTTCCTACAACAACATACAGGACGCCAATGCCGCGCTGGCCATCGTGCGGGAGTTCGACGAACCGTGCTGCGTGGGCCTGAAGCACATGAACCCTTGCGGCGCCGCCATCGGCAAGGATGTGGCCGAGGTTTGGCAGAAGGCCTACAACGCCGATCCCGTATCGATTTTCGGCGGTATTGTGGCGGTCAACCGTCCGCTGACGCGCGAGGCGGCCGAGGCGATGAAGCCCGTATTTTTGGAGATCATCATGGCGCCTGCCTTTGAGCCGGGGGCTTTGGAGGTCCTCACGACGAAGAAAAATCTGCGCCTGCTGGAGGTCCCGATGGAGAAGACCGCCGATAAACCGATGCAGTATGTGAGCGTTAACGGCGGTCTGCTGGTTCAGCAGCTCGATGTCGAGACCCGTCTGCCCGAGGCCTCGATGTGCGTGACCAAGGCGCAGCCCACGCCGGCCGAACTGGAGGATATGTCGTTCGGCTGCCGCATTGTGAAGCATGTCAAGTCGAACGCCATCGTGGCCGTGAAGAACGGCGTGACGTTAGGTGTCGGTGCGGGTCAGATGAACCGTATCGGTTCGGTCAAGATCGCTTTGGAGGAGGCCAAGGCCAAAGGCGTGACCGACGGACTGGTGCTGGCTTCGGACGGCTTCTTCCCCTTTGACGACTGTGTCACGACGGCTGCCGAATACGGGGTGCGCGCCATCGTCCAGCCGGGCGGCTCGGTGCGTGACAACGACTCCGTCGTCAAGGCTGACGAGTTGGGTATCTCGATGATTTTCACCGGCGAACGCCATTTCAAACACTAATCGGCGATGAAAATTCTGGTTATAGGCGGCGGAGGCCGCGAACATGCCATTGTCGATGCTCTGGCACGCTCGCCGCGGGTCGGCAAGATCTGGTGCGCCCCGGGAAATGCCGGTATTGCGGCGCAAGCCGAGTGTGTGGCGATCAAGGATACGGCGGTCGGGGAATTGCTCGACTTTGCACGTGCGAACGGGGTCGATCTGACTGTCGTGGGTCCCGAAGCCGCTTTGGCGGCGGGTGTTGTCGACACGTTCCGTGCCGCCGGTCTGCGGATCTTCGGTCCGACGAAGGCCGCTACGCAGATCGAGTCGTCGAAAGAGTTCGCCAAGGAGCTGATGCAGCGCGCCGGGATCCCGACCGCCGCCTATCGCTCGTTCGACAACTACGACGAGGCCGCCCGCTATGTCCGGGAACAGGGGGCGCCGATCGTCCTCAAGTACGACGGTCTGGCTGCCGGCAAAGGGGTCGTTGTGGCCGCCACGCTGGAGGAGGCCGACGCCGCGTTGCACGATATGCTTCTGGACGAGAGTTTCGGTCGCGGCCGCGTGGTGGTCGAGGAGTGTTTGACGGGTGTCGAATTCTCGTATATGTGCTTTGTGGCAGGCCGCACGGTGCGTCCGATGGCCACGGCGCAGGACCACAAGCGCGCCTACGACGGCGATCGGGGCGCCAATACGGGCGGTATGGGCGCCTATTCGCCCGTACCGTTCATTACGGCTGAAGATGAGGCGTTTGCGCTGGAGGAGATCATGAAACCTGCCGCTGCGGCGCTGGCCGATGCCGGGACGCCCTTTACGGGGGTGCTCTATGGCGGTTTGATGAAGACGGCCGACGGAATCAAGGTCATCGAGTTCAACGCCCGTTTCGGCGATCCCGAAACGGAGGTCGTCCTGCCGCGTTTAGAGAGCGATCTGGCCGAAGTCTGCGCGGCGGTGGCCGAGGGCTGCGATCCGGGCGAACTGCAGTGGTCGAAGGAGGCGGTGATCGGCATCGTGCTGGCTTCGAAGGGCTATCCTGCCGCCTATGAGAAGGGGGTTGAGATTCGCGGTACCGAACGGGTCAAGGGCCGGCTCTTCCATATGGGGACCCGGCGTGACGGCGACCGTCTGCTGACGGCGGGCGGACGCGTGCTGTTCGTAGCCGCTGCGGGTGAAACGCTTCGTCAGGCGCGCGAAAACGCTCTGGAGGATGTCGCTGCGATCGACTGCCCGAACCTCTTCCACAGAACCGATATCGGCCATTGGGCTATTAAAGATTAAATGATTATGGCACAGATTATTAGCGGAAAAGAACTGTCGGCGCAGATGAAGGCCGACCTGAAGGCCCGAGTGGCCGGATTTCCTGAAAAATACGGCCGTGTTCCCCACCTGGTGGTGATCCTCGTGGGCGATAATCCGGCGAGCGTCTCCTATGTCACCGGCAAGGCCAAGGCCTGCGAGGTGGTGGGGATTCGCAACACGACCCTCAAGCGTTCGGCCGATATTTCGGAAGCCGAGCTGCTGGCATTGATCGAGGAGCTGAACCGCGACCCGGAGGTCGACGGTATTCTGGTGCAACTGCCTCTGCCGAAGCATATCAGCGAGGCGAAGGTGATCGAGACCATCAGCAAAGCCAAGGACGTTGACGGGTTCCATCCCCTGAATGTCGCTGCGTTGTGGCAGAAGCAGCCCTGCGTGTTGCCCTGCACCCCGAAAGGCATTATCCGTATGCTGAAGACGGCGGGTGTCGAGATCAGTGGCAAACGCGCCGTGGTGATCGGCCGCAGCAATATCGTCGGTCTGCCCGTCTCGAAGCTTCTGCTGGACGAAAACGCCACCGTCACCATAGCCCACAGCCGCACGCGCGATCTGGCGGCGCTGACCCGTCAGGCCGAGATCCTCGTGGTGGCGATCGGGCGTCCGCGTTTTGTCACGGCCGATATGGTTTCGGAGGGTTGTGTGGTGATCGACGTCGGGGTCAACCGCGATCCCGAGACCGGCAAGTTGTGCGGTGACGTCGACTATGCCGCCATCGAGCCCAAAGCCTCGGTGATCACCCCGGTTCCCGGCGGTGTGGGTCCGATGACGATCAGTTGTTTGATGGAGAATACCGTAGAGTGCTTCCTCGCCGGTCGCGAGTAATTGCCCAAAAACAGTCCCGCCGCCCATAACCGGAGTTATGGGTGGCGGGACTGTTTTTGGGCATGGGATAGATTGTTCGGGTTCGCCCGTCCGGCTGGGCCCGACCACGGGCCCAAGGAGGACAGTCGCGTCTTGATACGACTGCGCTCGTCGGGGCGGGATAGGACCCCGCCCCTTGCCGCGCGGCGCTCCCCGGTCCGTGCGATATTCATGCGGGTGTATGTTTTGCGGAGCGGGCGTTTGCAACGCCGCGCCCCGCAAAACATATACCCGCAAGAGGATCGTTTGTTCGGGTTCGCCTGTTCTATTTCCGTTTGGTCGTGGGTTTGCGGACCGACCAGCCGAAATGGCCCAGGAGGTCGCCCAGGGCGAAATATTCGCCGTGGGAGTAGACGATCAGGTCGGCCCGTTTGAGGTCGAATTTCCCGGTTTCGGGGTCCAGATAGCGGTCGTCGGCCAGGATGTTCACCACATCGGCGATGAACATGTCGTGCGAACCCAGCTCCTTGATCTCGCGCACGCGGCACTCGATGGTCAGGGGTGACTGCTCGATGGCGGGGGCCTTGACGACGGTGCAGGGGACAGGTGTGAGTCCCGTAAGGGCGAACTTGTCGTTGTCACGGCCCGAGCGGACGCCGCACCAGTCGGTGGCGCGGGCCATCGTGCGGGTGGTGAGGTTGATGGTGAACTCGCCCGTGCGGCGGATCAGGTCGTAGGAGTGACGCTCCTTGCGTACGGAGATGTAACACAGGGCCGGGTCGGTGCAGAGGGTGCCCGTCCAGGCGATCGTCAGCACGTTCCACTCCGAAGGGTCCGCCCCGCAACCGACCAGTACGGCCGGCAGCGGGTAGACCAGGGTTCCGGGTTTCCAGTTCTGTTTCACGGCTTTAGAATTTCGACAGATCGATGGACGTGACCTCTTTCAGATTTTCGAATTTGAAACCGGAGGCGTTGAACATCTCGACGGTCACCGTGTAGTCGCCATAGACACCGTAGGTGTGCTGGAGGTGCGCGGCGTATTCGTCGGTCTTGTCGTCGCCCCAATAGATCATGCCGGTGAGCGCCGAACCGGTGATCGCGGGCAGGGTGAATGTCTCGGCATTGTGGGTGATCTTCAGCGTGCGCGGCGCGCCGTTTTGGAAGATCTCGAAATTCTCTTTCAGGTTGCCGTTTTTCTCGCGGAAGATGATTTTGGCGTTGCGCTGCGTGTTCGAGGTGTTGGCCTCGACGGAGAAGGTGTAGGTCTTTTTGGTGAGCGCCTTGGTGTCGATCTGTTTGATCCAGCTTACACCCTCCTCGACCTGGACCTCGTAAGCGACATTCGATTCGACATCGATCGCGACGGTCTGCGCCGTGTGTTCGATCTGCGTGTTGCCGGTGGAGAGCAGAATGGTCTTCAGGGCGTGTTGCAGCACCTTGATCTGGAGCGTAACGGTGCTGCCGGTGATGGTAATCGTGCCGGTGCGGTCTTCGTATTTGGAGTTGTTACCCACGCGGACGGTGAGCTGGTTGGCCAGGGGGCCCGAACCTTTCGACAGGGTGATCCAGTTCTCGGAACGTTTGACCTCCCACTTGTCGTCGGTGTCGACGGTGATGATCGCGCTCGCGGCATCGGACTCGAACTCAAGCGATGTGGCGCTGACGGAGAGGTGCGATTCGAAGACCTCTTCCTCTCCGCTGTTCGAGCAGGCGCCCAGCAGACAGGTGAAAGCTAAGGCGAATAAAAGGGCAAAATACGTACGTTTCATTATTTGTCTCCTCCTACGGTAAATTCAATGGTTTTGCTGTCGTTGTCGTTCTTGAGGGTCAGACGGTAGGTGCCGGCGGCGAGTTTCCGGGTGTCGATCTTCAGTATGGTCTGGTCGCCGGTCGAGGCATCGGTCATCTCCTTCTCCTTGTTTTGGGCGTCGACCAATTTGCCGGTGACACCGGCCAAAGAGGTGACCTCGATAAGGCGGCTGTCGACGTTGTAGGCGAAAGAGGTGCACTCGTCAAGGGGTTGCGCCAGGATAATCTCGCCGACCATATCGTCTTCGTCGCCGTAAAGAACGGGTTTCCAGTTGGTGGTGCCGGTGCCGATCGAGTAGAAGAGCTTGATGCGGTCGCCGGGGACGATAGCCTGGGTGATGGTAACCCTCTGGTTTTTCATGCTGTTCCCGTATATGTGACCTCCGGTCAAGGGGCTTAATTTATAGTTGCCGCTATAGAGCACCTGCTTGACCTGGTTGTTTTTGTCGGCCATGGCGAGGACGACCGGACCGGTGAAATCCGTCGTGCCCATGTTGTAGAACCAGTCGACGCTGAAGGTGAAGGCGACATTGCGTTTGATCGTTTGCGTGCTGACCGATAGGCCTTTATATCCTTCGCCGTACCACAGACCGATGGTCGGATCGGGGGCGGCGCCGTTGGGGTCGGCTTTCGTGCAGAAGATGGCCTGGTGGCTCGTGATGAAGCTGTCGAAGTTGGGGAAGGTGAAGTAGCCGTTGCCGTTGCCGCCCCAGCCCCAGTTGATATGGAACCGGCTGTTGTCGTCGTAGCCGTCCAATACGAAGCAGTGGCCGCCCTGGCTGCCCTGGCCGCCGTAAACCGTGGGACCGTACTCGTCGAGGTTCTTGCGCAGCCGCGTGATCCAATCGTTGTGCGTATAGGTACTGCGATAGCCGGCATACATCGCGGGACTGTATTTCATGAATTTGGGCAGCACCACGGCGACATCGGTCGTGTAGGCGCCGCTGCCGTTGCTGCCGATGACGTTGTAACCCATCTTCACCATCATGCCGCAGTCCTTCATCAGCTGGCCGACGGCCTTCTTCTGCGCGTCGGTCCAGGTGACGCGGCCGCCGTCGGTCAGGGGCATGTTGTCCCAGTCGTAGGTGTGGCCCAGGGCATAGCCTTCGATGGTGCGGGATTTGCCGTTTTGGTCGTTGTAAGTGTAATTGGGCAGCGTACCCGTACCGCTTGCGGGGTATTTGTGGTAGCGCATGGCGATGGCCGTGGCCGTGGCGACGCAACCCGTGTAGACCTTCTTGCCGTCGAGCGTCGGGCAGAGGTTGTTATAGGGAGTATCCTGGTTCCAGATGGCCGTCTCGTAGGAGAGGCTGCTGCGGGTGGTCATCGCGCGGGTCTGGTCGGCGCTGCCGTCGTTCCACTGGGCTTTAACGCTCGCGTCGGCTTCGTAGCCGCGGCTGCGCAGGTAGTTGATGCCGTCGCGGATCTCCAGCATCCAGTTGCGCATATTCAGGTTCGAGGGGTCGTAGCCGTTGTCGGTCGAGTAACCCAATACGGGAGCCACGCAGTCGTCGCCGGCCACGATCACGAAACCGCCCGATGAGTGGGTGTAGAGATAGAAGGCCGGTTCGGCACCGCTGCGCGTCTGTTCCGACTCGCCGTCCCACTGGAGGGTGACGGACCCCGAACGGGTCTGCATGCCGCGGCACTCGAAGAACCGTTCGGCCAAAGCCTTGGCACGCTGTTGGGGTACGTTGTCGGCCCGAAGTACGGCGGGTAGCACTAATAAAAGTAATAAAATAATTCTTTTCATTGTGAATTTTATTGCATTTGTCGACAAATGTAATGTTTTTGTGTCAGAATGACAAATTAATCGGCCGTTTTTTCTACATTTGCGCTGTGAAACGACTTCGAGAATCCCTCTGTGCGTGGTATGAAACCCACCGACGCGATCTGCCGTGGCGCCGAACGCGCGATCCGTATGCCGTATGGCTCTCCGAAACCATCCTGCAACAGACCCGCGTACAGCAGGGACTACCCTATTATTTGCGGTTCATCGAACGTTTCCCCGACGTCCGTGCGCTGGCTGCCGCCTCCGAAGACGAGGTGCTGAAACTTTGGCAGGGGTTGGGCTATTACAGCCGTGCGCGCAACCTGCTTCGGGCGGCGCGGGAGGTGGTCGAACGGTTCGGCGGCGAGTTCCCGTGCCGTTACGGCGATCTGCGTTCGCTACGCGGCGTGGGCGAATATACGGCGTCGGCCGTGGCGTCGATCAGCTCGGGCGAGGCGGTGGCGGTGGTCGACGGCAATGTCTATCGGGTGCTGGCGCGGCTCTTCGACGTCGACACGCCCATCGATACCGCGGCCGGACAGCGGCAATTCTGCGAACTGGCCCTTTCGCTGCTCGACCCCTCCGATGCGGGCCGCTGGAACCAGGCGCTGATGGAATTCGGGGCGTTGCACTGCACGCCGCGGGGTGCCCTGTGCGGGTCGTGTCCCGTTCAGGACCAATGCCTTGCGCATGCTGCGGGAACCGTCGGCGCAAGACCTGCGAAACGCGGCAAGGTGAAGCCTGCGGACCGCTGGTTTCACTATCTTCATATCGTCGCCGGGGGCCATACCCTGCTGCACCGCCGTCCGGAGGGGGATATTTGGGCGGGGCTGTATGAGTTTCCCCTGCTGGAGTGCGACCATGCGTGCGATTTCGGCGAACTGGCCGCAACGGAGCCTTTCCGCCGCCTCGCCGCGGGGTGCACCCTCCGTCTGGAGGGGGTTGTGGAGATGCCCGTTCACCGGCTGACCCACCGCACGATCCACGCCCGTTTCTTTCGCCTGCACGCCGACCCTCTTCCCGTGGCCGAAGATCTTGTCGCCGTTCCCCTCGGCTGCCTCGGCCGCTTCGCCCTGCCCCGTCTGGTGGATCGCTATCTGGCGAAAAAATAATTTGGCGGTTTGAACGAAAAGAGGTATCTTTGCGGCCGATAACAAAGGGGTGCCTTACTTTCAGGCTGAGATTATACCCATTGAACCGGATACGGGTAATGCCGAGACCGGGACAGTACAATCTACACATCCCCTTTTCATTGTTTCACTTAACCCAAAGTAAAAATGAAAAGGTTTTTACTCACTTTCACTCTTTTTACCGCCGGTCTGGCGGCAACCGCGCAAAACGACCCCGATTCGTTGCGCCTGATTCGGCTTCAGGAGGTCGAGGTGACGGCTACACGCGCCACGCAGCGTACTCCCGTGGCCTATACCGATCTCTCGCGGACGGAGATACAGTCCTCCAATTTTGGACTGGACATCCCCTCGCTGCTGGCCGTGACCCCCTCGATGGTCGCCACCAACGAGACGGGTATCGGCATCGGCGGCACCTCGATCCGGCTGCGCGGTTCGGATGCCACGCGCCTCAACGTCACCGTGAACGGCGTATCGATCAACAACCCCGACTCGCACCTGGTCTACTGGTACGACACGCCCGATCTCCTCTCGTCGGTCGGCTCGATGCAGGTGCAGCGCGGCGCCGGGGTCTCGACCAACGGTACGGGTGCCTTCGGCGGCGCCGTCAGCATGACCACCGATGCCCTGTCGACCCGTTTTAACGGCGAGGCCTCGCTCTCGTACGGTTCCTACAACACCAACAAACAGGCGATTCATGTGGGGTCGGGACTGCTGGGCGGCCGCTGGATTGTCGACGCGCGCCTGTCGCACATCGGTTCGGACGGCTACATCGACCGCGGCGCTACCGACCTGAAATCCTATATGTTGCAGGGAGCCTATTACAACGGCCGGACCATGCTGAAGCTGCTTTCCTACGGCGGCAAGGCCAAAACCTACCTGACCTATTCGGGTGTCTCATTAGCCGATATGGCGCTCTACGGCCGCCGCTACCACACCGAGGGGCAGTATTACACCTCGAGCGGTCCCTATGTGCTGGCCGACGGCAGCCACGTCAATTATTACGACGACCACACGGACAACTATTTGCAGATCAACAACCAGCTGGTGCTGAGCCACCGTTTCAACGACCGCTGGGCGCTGAACGCCACGGGCTTCTACACCTACGGCTACGGCTACTACAACCAGTACAAGTCGGGCCGCAAGCTGAACGAGTATCTCTTCCCCGACGAGATCGCCTACGACGCCGCGGGCAACAAGGTGAAGAAGGATATGGTCCGCCAGAAGATGATGCGCAACCACCTGGGCGGCCTGCACGCCGCAGCGGCCTACACGGGCGAGAGGATCAACCTCAACTTCGGCGGCGCGTACAGCTACTATACCTGCCCGCACTGGGGTGAGTTCCGCTGGATCGAGGACCTCGACGAGAAACTCTACAAGGATCGCCGCTGGTACGACAACAACGTCAACAAGCAGGATGCCAACCTCTTCGCGCGTGCCGACTGGACGATGGCCCGCGGGTTGCAGCTCTATGCCGATCTGCAGTACCGTTTCGTGCGCTACCAGGCCTGGGGCGTCAACGACAACTACCACTCCTCCCAGGTGGGCATGCAGCCGATCGACGTCGACAAGAGCTATAATTTCCTGAATCCCCACGTCGGTCTGGATTACACGATCGGCAAGCGCCACAACCTCTACTTCTCGTTTGCCATATCGCACAAGGAGCCGACCCGTTCGGACTTCACCGACCGCTATATGTTCGCCTCGGACGACACCGCACCCGAACACGAGACGCTGCTCGACTACGAACTGGGCTACAACTACCGTTCGGAGCGGCTCCGGCTGGGTGTGAACTTCTATTATATGAGCTACCGCGACCAGCTGGTGCCGACGGGTATGGTGAACGACGGTTCGGATGCGCTCAACACCAACGTTCCGGAGAGCTACCGCGCCGGTGTCGAGCTGACGGGCGCCTGGCAGGTGACCCGCTGGCTGACGGCCTCGGCCAACGCCACCTTCAGCCGCAACCGGATCCGGGATTATGTCGATCTTCTGGCCGACAGCCCCACCTACGGGCAGAACCTCGGCACGATGACTATCGCCTATTCGCCCGAGGTCGTCGGTGCCGCCGTGCTCGACTTCCACCACAAGGGTTTCGAGGCGATCTTTACGACCCGTTACGTCGGCAAGCAGTATTTCACCAACAACGAGCTGGATATCCATTCGCTCGACGCCTATTGCGTTACCGACCTCAACATAGGCTATACGCTGAAGACCCGCTCCGCCCGCACGGTGCGTTTCGGGGTGCAGCTCTACAACCTCTTCGACAAGGAGTATTGCAGCAACGGTTACGGCTACTCCTATATGGATACCTGGAGCGGTGCCGAGCCCAAACGCATCGACGAGACCTTCTACTTCCCGCAGGCACCGCTGCACGTGCTGGCCAACGTCACCGTCAGCTTCTAATCCCGCCGCACAATGGACCTTCGGCTGTTGCTTCAGATCGCGGGCGTTGCGCTGGGCCTGCTCTACCTGTGGCTGGAATACCGGGCGCATATCGGACTGTGGATCGTGGGGCTGGTGATGCCCTGCGTCCACGGGCTGCTCTACTACCGCTCGGGGCTTTATGCCGACTGTGCCATGCAGGGTTACTATATCCTGGCGGGCCTCTACGGTCTGGCGGTGTGGGCGCGTACGGGCCGCAGGAATAGCGGCGAGACACCGGCGGCGCGTATCGTCCGTACGCCTGCGCGGCAGTGGCCTCTGCTGGCGGCGGCGTGGATGGCGGCGCAGGCGCTGATCTACTGGGTGCTGACGACCTTCACCGACAGCTCGGTGCCGTTCTGGGACAGTCTTACGACGGCGCTGTGCGTGGTGGCCTACTGGATGCTCTCGCGCCGGCAGGTCGAACAGTGGTTGGTGTGGCTGGCGGTCGACGCCGTCACCGTCGGACTCTACTTCTATAAGGGAATCCCCCTGACGGCGGGCCTCTATCTCCTCTATTGCGTGCTGGCCGTCGCGGGTTATCTGCGCTGGCGGCGTATGGCGGCGGCGCAGGCCTGAAGCCCGACCGCGGACCGGTGCCGCATCTGACCCCGGTCCCGCTTCCCGAATCCGAACGGGACCCGTGCCCGACGAAAACGAAAAACCCGTCTCCATGCGAGACGGGTTTTTTGTTGCGATGACGAGGGTGTTAATCCTCGATGATATCGGTTTCGGTGATGACCACCTCCCAGTTGAAGAGGTCGTTGGCGCACGATTGCTGGATGGCTTGCACTTTCCGGGGCGTGGTGGGACTGTTCCACACGGCCTCGAAGAATTCGCCCAGCGAACCGAAGGTCGAGTCGATCTGCCCGGCCATGCAGCGGTAGAAGGCGTGCTGCTGTTCGCGGTCCAGGCCAGAGGGCAGCACTCCGTTGGCGACCAGACGGTCATAGGGATAGACATGTGCCATATTGCGGGCATCTTCGTGGAGGTTGTCGACGATGGTCATCACGACGTAGTATTCGACCGTATCCTGCATGGCGGGCATGGTCACGAAGGTAGTGTAAACAGGGAACGACTGCTCGAGATCGGTGGCGACATCGTCGGTGAAGATGACGAATTCGGGTTCGGTCAGATCCTCGAGATAGGCCATGCGCCGGTAGTCGCGCAGGTTTTCGCGCATCTCTTTGCGCTGTTCGTGGGTCCACTGTCGTTTTTGGTTGCAGGCCGTTGTCACGAAGAGGATGGCGACGAGCGGCAGGAGCGTCAAGATTTTTTTCATCTTTTTCGGTTTTTTGGTTTTTACCCCACGCCATGTGCAATCTCTGTGCCAAGGAGGGCCGGCAACCGCCCGACAAAGCAATCCGTCGTGAATCTGCCGGTCGGATTTCGGGCCGTTATCTTACCTTGATCAGTGCGACAAAGTTCGACAGCGACTTGATCTGGTCGGGCAACTCCATCCCGTCCAGTTCGGAGGTCTCCGGGATCTCGATCCGGATCGGTGCGGATTCGATCAGATTGCGCAGATAGATCGCCTTGATGGCGTAACCGACGTTGTTTGCGGCTAGGATTCCTGCATTCGTGATACCGACAAGATTCCCTTTTTTGTCGAACAGCGGCCCGCCGCTGTTGCCCGGCTGGATCGGCGCGGATATTTGGTAGGTTACCACATCGCCCTGATACCCTGTTTTGGAATTGATGATACCGTCCGTAATCTTGACCTCGCTCCCCATCAAATTGGACATCGGGTATCCCATGGCAAAGACCGAGGTGCCGACGTCGAACGTCTTTGAGGGAATGGCGTACGGAATGGCCGGGAAGGTGTCGGCGCTGGGGTCTTTGATTTGAAGCAGTGCCAGGTCGTTGGCCTTGTCGGTGCACAGAACGGTAGCTTTGTAGGTCCCGATCTGGTTGTTGTTTTTTATCGAAACGTCGATGGCCTCGGCTCCCTCTATGACGTGGTAATTCGTGGCGACGATCCCCTGTCGGTTCAAAACTATTCCGCTGCCTGCTTTTTTATTATATGCTTGCGATGTCTCGTTTGTCGGGAAAAGTTTCAGGAATAGGGCATGGCTCTCGTTGCCCTTCTTGTATATGTATAGCCATTGGTCGTCGTATCTGATATAGAAATCATCATCTTCCGCTTTGTTTTCGGTAAACCACGTGGTGGCCTTATATAATCCGGGCACTGCGGTAGGGGCGAGATAGGCTTTGATGTCGCCCTCTCTCCACACTCCGGGGTTGGACCCATTGAGATAGATGAGCTCGTATTCATTTTCATTCTTCAGGATAGCGAACGTGTGTTTGCCGGTTCCCCACCATTTTTTGTCGGCATTCGTAGGGATAAATTCGTAGTAATCGTAGATGCCTTCGATCGTGCTGTAACCATTTGCTTTCCATTGCTCTTTCAAAAGAGTCTGTGTCCATTTCGTGTGCGGCGTGTCGGGATTGTTGTCGATCGGAATATTTTTCCATGTAAAGCCGGGTTCGCAATAATTTATTGAGGAGACTCCCGCTGGAATGCGGTCGAAATACAGCGTGCAGATAATGCTTAATCCCTGACTGTCTTTCGGATATCGGTATGTTTTGTTTGGTTTCCAAACCTCCCCGCCGATCTCGAGTTTACGCAAGGGTGACACTCCCCATACACCGGAAATATATATGTTTTTCGAAAAAGAAAATCCTCCCGCCTGGTCGCTTCTGATCGTGACCTCAGTTTGTACGGCGATAAAACTCTTACCTGATATAAAAGCATTGTGAAGATTGCGGTTTTGCTCTTTGCCATAGAAGTTGAACGGCGAATAGTCGAGGCGGGGTTCGGAGGTCGGGATTTCGGCCGTTTGTGCAACTGCTTGCGCTGTCAGAAATAGAGCCGAGATCCAAAGAAGCAGGTTACGTTTCATGGGTAAAAATAGTTTTTCCGTATCAACTCCGCTGCGGTGATTTTTATTAAATGATGAAAGTGTGGAGTTGTCCGGCTTATTTCATTGGAGGCTCTGACAAAACCTAAATACGAATAAGCAATCCCCACACTTGAATAGCCTGCGGCGATTGCCGTATAGCTATACAACATATGAGTGTCTTTTTGCCTACTCCCGTATTTGTGAAACTGTCAGATTTCCAATGAAGAGTAAACGCGAAACACTTTCACGTTCCAATATGTCGCTACCCTTGTGGGGTAACAATGCAAAGATAGGAATAATTTCCGATAAATACAAAATCCCGGCAAAGGTTTGCTGGATTTGTCCCGATGTTCCGGCCGGCGTTCGGTCCGGTGTCCCGACGGGTATTCCGGGTGTGTCCCGATAACCCCTCCGGACAGGACTGCGGGCACCACTTCCCCGCGCGTCCCGAAGGTGTTCCGAAAGTCGGCGATAACTGCATGAATGTCACCTTTGCCGATCTTTTTCGGTACATTTTCGCGAAAAATGACTATATTTGCGAAATAAATGAAAAAAACTGACCTATGGATAGCTATAATACGGTGCTTTGGGCAATGGCCGCACTCGGTGCGGTGGTCTTCGTGGCACTCTATTTTGTCGACGCCGGGTATGGATACCTCTTTAACCCCAAATTCGGGCGACCCGTGCCCAACCGCGTGGGGTGGGTCCTGATGGAGGCCCCCGCCTTCGTGGCCATGGCCTGGATGCTGGCGACGGCCCCCGCCTTCGAGGCCGTCCCGGTCCTGCTCGCCGGCCTCTATCTGCTGCACTATTTCCAGCGGTCGTTCGTCTTCCCGCTGCTGATGCGCGGAAAGTCCAAAATGCCGATGGGAATCGTGTTGATGGGAATGATTTTCAACACCGTCAACGCCGTCTTGATCGGGCTGTGGCTCTTCCGTTACGCCCCCGACGGATTTTACAACATCGCGGCGCCACATCTGTGGATCGGTATCGCGCTCTTCTTCGCCGGTATGGCCATCAACATGCAGGCCGACCACATCGTCCGCCATCTGCGCAAACCCGGCGACACCAAACATTACATCCCCCGCGGCGGTATGTTCCGTTTCGTCTCGTCGGCCAACTATTTCGGCGAACTGGTCGAGTGGACGGGTTTTGCCGTCGCTTCATGGTCGGGTGCCGGTCTGCTCTTCGTGTGGTGGACCTTCGCCAACCTCGCCCCCCGTTCGGCCGCCCTCTACCGCCGCTATGAAGACGAATTCGGCGACGAATTCCGCGCGCTGAAACGCAAACGCATTATTCCCTTTATCTATTGATATGAAAGATCCGAAAGATTCTATCCTCTTTACTCCCTATAAGTTAGGCAACGTCACCCTGCGCAACCGCACCATCCGTTCGGCCGCCTTCGAGTCGATGGGCAAGGACTTCGGCCCCACGCAACAGCTCAAGGATTACCACGTGAGCGTCGCCCGCGGCGGAATCGGCATGACGACGCTGGCTTATGCCGCCGTGACCCGCAGCGGATTGTCGTTCAACAAACAGCTGTGGCTGCGTGACGAGATCGTCCCCGCGCTGCGCGACATCACGGACGAGATTCACGCCGCCGGCTCGGCTGCCTCGATACAGATCGGCCACTGTGGCAACATGACCCACTGGTCGACCGCCGGCTGTTTCCCCATGGGTGCCTCGACGGGATTCAACCTCTACTCCCCCACTTTCGTGCGCGGAATGCGGCGCGACGAGATCGCGGAGATGGCCAAGGCCTTCGGGCAGGCGGTCCGGACGGCCTCGAAGGCGGGTTTCGACTGCGTGGAGGTGCATGCGGGACACGGTTATCTGATCTCGCAGTTCCTCTCGCCCTACACCAACCATCGCCGCGACGAATACGGCGGCAAACTGGAGAACCGGATGCGGTTCATGAACCAGTGTCTGGAGGAGGTGATGGAGGCCGCGGCCCAGACCGGGACGGCCGTGCTGGTGAAACACAACATGTACGACGGGTTCAAACGCGGCATTCAGATCCCCGAGAGCATCGAGATCGCCAGGCAGATCGAACGTGCAGGGGTGAACGGCATTGTCCTCACGGCCGGTTTCGTGTCGAAGGCGCCGATGGCCGTGATGCGGGGCAAGATCCCGACAAAGACGATGAGTTACTATATGCCCTGGTCGTCGTGGCCGCAGAAGATCGTGGTGAACCTCTTCGGCGACTGGATGATCAAACAGTACGACTTCGAGGAGTGCTATTTCCTGGAGGATGCCCTGAAATTCCGTGCCGCGCTGACGTGTCCGCTGGTCTATGTGGGCGGTTTGGTGAGCCGCGAGGGGATCGAACGGGTGCTGGATGCCGGGTTCGAACTGGTGCAGATGGCCCGTGCGCTGGTGAACGATCCCGCATTTGTCAACAAGATGGCAGCGGGCGATATGGCGACCCGTTCGGGCTGCGACCACCGCGACTATTGCGTGGCCCGCATGTACTCGGTCGATATGCAGTGCTGCCACAACTGCAAGGAGTATATCCCCGACCGGCTGTGGCGTGAGTTGAACAAGATCAAGTAAGTCGGAACGATGCGACGCGGAGCGGTGCAAAAAGGGTCGGCCTGGGCTTTGGTCACGGGCGGCAACAGCGGTATCGGCCGGTGCTATGTGCGCCGGCTGGCGGCGTTGGGTTACAACGTCTTTATTGCGGGGATAGACGGCGAACGGAATCGCGAAACGGCCGGGGAGGTGCGCGCGGAGTGCGGTGTCGAGGTGGTGACGATGGAGATCGACCTGGCCCGCAGGGAGGCGGCGCGGGAACTTTACGACGCGGTGCGCGAACGGGGTATAGAGGTCTCGGTGCTGGTCAACAACGCGGGGATGTTCTCCTATCTGGACGTGCTGAAGACTCCCGAGGAGCGGCTCGACCGCCTGGTTCTCCTGCACAGTTATACCCCCACGATGCTCTGCCGTCTGTTCGGTGCCGATATGGCGGCGCGCGGCAAGGGGCATATCCTGAACATGTCCTCCTACTCGCTTTGGATGCCGTGGCCCGGGCTGGCTACCTACAGCGCCAGCAAATCCTATCTGCGCAACTTCTCGGTGGCCTTTTCCAAGGAGGTGCAGGAGTGCGGCGTGAAGGTTACGTCGGTCTGCCCGGCGGGGGTGGCGACGGATCTCTACGGACTGCCGGCCAATCTGCAGAAACTGGGGATCCGGTTAGGGGTGTTGCTGACGCCTGACGGTTGCGCCCGACGGGCTTTGCGTGCGATGTGGCGCGGACGGCGCAACAGCGTTCCCGGATGGTGGAACCGCCTCGGCATTCCGTTCTGCGTGTGGATGCCGATGCTCGTGTTGCGGATCGCCCGCAAATACACCCGTTGCCTGCAACGTTAGCGGAAACGGTAGAGCACGTCGAGCCGGTCGCTCAAAAGATACATGAAGACCCCGCGCAGGACCATATAGGCGAGGAACGCCAGCCATAGCGCATCGTTTCCCAGGGCGGGTTGCAAAGCATAGAAAATCAGAAAATAACCTGCTGCGGCGCCGATCATGGCGTTGCGCATGACGCGTGTCTGCGTCGCTCCGACCATAATGCCGTCCAGGATGAACGGCAGCGCCCCCGCTATCGGTATGGCGACCACCCAGCCGACGTAGCGGCCTGCCAGCGAGACGATCTGCACGGCGTCGGCCGCCCTGGCGTCGACGAAGAGACCCACTAAGGGCCGCCACCCCGCCGCGTAGGCCGCCACAAAAGCCACCGCCATCGCCGCGCCCCATGCGATACACCCGCGGATACTGCGTCGGAGCGCTTCGGTGTCGCGTGCGCCGGTGAACCGTCCCGTCAGGGCCTCGGCCGCATAGGCAAAACCGTCGTTCATGTAGGAAAAGAGGGTAAAGAGCTGTAACAGAATGGTGTTGACGGCCAGAATATGGGCCTCCATCCGTGCCGAAGCGGCCGTAAAGAAGGTGTATACGGCCACTAAACAGAGCGTGCGGATCATGATGTCGCGGTTGATGCGGAAAAACTGCCGCAAGGGCTCCGGGGCGAGGATCTCGCCGAACGGTACGCGGACCAGTGTCCGGCCGTAACGCACCGCGAGCAACACCGCAGCCAGCAGCAGCCCTGCATATTGCGACACCACCGATGCCCGTGCAATGCCCTCGATCCCCATCTCCAAAGAGAGGGCGAACCACAGACTGAAGAGGATGTGCAGAAGGTTGACCGTGATGGCCGTAACCATCGGAATCACGGCGTTCTGCATCCCTGTAAACCAGCCGTTCAGCGCAAAGAGCATCACGCCGGCGGGCACGGCCCACACGCGGGCGTAGAAATAGGCGGCCACCATGTCGTCGCCCTTCATGAGGTGCAGCGCCACCCGTCCCAGCGGACCTCTCAGCAGGAGGACCGCCACCCCCAAAGCCGCCCCGATCAGCAGGGCGCGCCCCAGCATCCGGGTGCACTCGGCCCGGTCGCCCGCTCCGAAGGCCTGCGCGGTGAGTCCGCTGGTTCCCATGCGGACAAACGAACAGTTCCAATAGATGAAGTTGAAGATCGAGACCCCGATGGCCAATGCGCCGATCGTTGCGCCCGACGATTCGGCGTCGAGATGTCCCGCGATGGCGGTGGCGACCAACCCCATCAACGGCACGGTGATGTTCGATATGACGTTGGGCACAGCCAGACGCAGTATTTCCCGATGGATCCTCATAGCGGCGGCAAAGTTAATACTTTTTTTGCAAATCCCGCGCCGCAACCGTCGCCTGGCAGGGGAATGCGGCGGGCGAAAGCGCGTCCGGCGGCAAGGCGGATTCGAATAAAAAAATCGGCGCGGAGGTTGCAAATTGGCGATTTTGGCGTATCTTTGCGGTCGGAAAATGATGAAACGATTATGCTTAGCAGAAGACAACTGAGAATCAAAGCAATAAAAGCTCTTTACGCCCACTTGCAAACCGAGGCCGACTCGATGATCCAAACCGAGCGCGCGATGTTCGCCTCCATCGACAAAGCCTACGACCTCTATATTCAGATGCTCGCCCTGCCCGCCGCTATCGTTGCCTATGCACAGAGCCGTATCGATTTTGCCCGTAAGAAGTTCCTGCCCACGGAGGAGGAGCTGAATCCCAATACCCGTTTTGTCGACAATGCCGTGGTGCGCGTGCTCGCGAACACCGATGCGATCAACGACCGTGTGGCCGCCCGCAAGATCGGCTGGGACGATGCCCCCGAAGCCGTGCGCGCACTCTATAACACCTGGACGGCCACCGAAAGTTACAAAAACTATATGGCCGCCCCGGCGACCTCGTTCCAGGCCGACCGCGAGGTGATCGAGCGTTTTTTCGTCGATCAGTTGCAGGATAACGAGGTGCTGGACAATGTGTTGGAGGCGATGTCGATCGAGTGGACCGACGATCTGCCCTTTGCCCTGATGATGGCGTTGCGCACCCTGTCGAACCTCCGCCAGTCGCACGCCGAGGTCAAGGTGCTGCCTGAGTTCAAGAGCGACGACGACCGCGATTTCGTCAAAACCCTCTTCGAAAAGACCCTTATCGGTTACAGGGATCTTTCACGGACGGTCGATCAATACTCTTCGAACTGGGATATCGAACGCCTGGTGTTTATGGACAATCTGATCATCGTGACCGCCCTCACCGAGATGATCGAGTGTCCGTCGATCCCCGTCAAGGTGACCCTCGACGAGTATATCGAGATCGCCAAATACTACTCCACTCCCGCCAGCGCCACCTACATCAACGGCGTACTGGACCGCATCAGCAAACAGTTCGTCGAAGACGGCGTGATTTGCAAGACGGGCCGCGGTCTGATCTGATTGGATTCTCATCCGTTTGTTATGCGCTTTGCCGTAACGCTTCTCGCGATATTGTCCGCTGCGACGATCCTCGCGACGGGTTGTCGCGCGTGCGGCGAAAAGGCGTCGGAGGCGTCCGGAACGGCGGCCGCCGGCCTGCTGTCGTCGGCGCGCGTCGTGGTGCTGGCCGATACGCTGCTTGCGGCCGACACCGTGCGTCTGGGCCGGTTGCACGAGGGGGAGCAGGTGCGTCTGCCGTTGGCGTTAGAGAACCGTGCAGCCCGGCCGCTGGTGGTTGCGGAGGTCAGGAGCGGTTGCGGCTGTCTCGGTTTGGAGGTCGCCCCGGCGCCCATCCCTGCGGGTGCTCGTGCGTCGGCCGTGCTGAAATTCGATGCCCGCGGTCTGTGGGGCTGGCAATTCAAGATGCTGGAGTTGCGGCTTGCCGGGGTGCGGCCTGTTCGCCGGATCTTCGTCGAGGCTGAAATCGAATAGCGCGTTTTGCCGTCGGGGTGCATGCGGCGGACGAGTCAGAGAGCACACGGTGGACAGACGGGTAATTGGCCGGCCAATCCTGGCCTCTTCGTGCGACAAATAAGCCTGCCTGCACCTTGCATTCCGCCGTCAAAATGAAAACTTTATTTTGACAGACGCGCGAGTTTTACTATATTTGCACGGAAAACGGAAAAACTAATAAAAAACAATAGCTATGATTCAATTTCTTCAGGCGGCAGCGGGCGCACCGCAACAGCAGTCGCAACTCTCGTTCTTCTTGATGATCGGTTTGATGTTCCTCGTGCTGTGGCTCTTTATGTGGCGCCCCGAATCCAAGCGCCGCAAGCAGATGGAGGCCTTCCGCAAAGGGCTCAAAAAGGGCGACAAGATCATCACCGCCGGCGGTATCTACGGCGTGGTGAAGGAGGTCAAGGAGACTACCCTTCTGATCGAGGTCGACGGCAATGTCACCCTGCGCGTGGACCGCAATATGGTTGTGGCCGACACCACCGATCTGCAGCAGAAATAACACGCCGTTTGCCCGTCGGGCACTCTGTCGGGCCGGGTGGACGGTGGCAGCCTACCCTCCTTCCGTCCCGGTATGGCTTATTCCCGTACAGGCCCGGCCTTTCCGGAGCCTGATGCAGACGTTTAATCGGCGGAAGCCTGCTCCATGGCGAGGGGCTTCCCGCTTTTTCATCCCGTTTTTATGAAACATCTCGTTTATAACACGCAGGGCACCTGCTCGCGTCAGATCGAAATCGCCATCGACGGCGAGACTATTTCGTCGGTCGCCTTTGCGGGCGGTTGTCAGGGCAACACTACGGGTGTGGCTGCTTTGGTGCGCGGCATGCGTGTCGAGGAGGCTATCGCCCGTCTGGAAGGCATTGACTGCCACGGGAAAGGCACCTCCTGCCCCGACCAGCTGGCCCGCGCTTTGCGTCTGGCCATGCAACAGTAGCCGGAAAAGCGTCGGAAGACATCGGGGCGCGGTCGGAGTGCAAGGCATAGCCGAATCGTCGGAGGTGTCGAAGGTATCGGAGATGCGGAGCCTCGAAAGTCCCGAAAGCGGTCTTGCAGACCGGTAAATTTACCCTCTGACAAGCAATTTTCACCCGTTGCACAGTGTGGCAACGGGTTTATTTTTATCTTTGCGACCTGCAAAAAGCAGGCAAACAACCCGACAAACCATGACAGCTCACGGAGTGTATTATTTTATCGAAGGCCTCGCCATGGCATTTTTCCTGATTCTCGGGCTGCAAAATCTGGGGCAACGGGACAATCGCCTGCGCCGTATCCTGGGTGTCGTGCTGCTCTATTGGGCCTTCCAGCATCTGCTGTCGTTTGTTTTCACCTCCGATTTCCTCTCCGCAACGCGCTATTTCAGCCATATTATCAACACGATCGATATGACGGCCGCACCGACTTGCGCCTTTCTGCTGCTGGAGTTGTGCCGACCCGGATGGCTTACGTGGAGCAAGGTGGTGTGGAACGAGGCGCCGTTCGTGGCGCTCGGGCTGTTGAACCTGTTTTCCGAGGGTTACCTCTTTTATTATGTATTGGTGGGCTTTTTTGTGGTTTACGGTGTCGCGGTGATGGCGGCCACGCTCGTCGGCATCTCGAAATACAACCGTTTTCTCAAAGCCCATTACAGCTACGACGAGAATGTCAACCTCCGCTGGCTCTATGTCGTGCTCGTGACCTTTGTCATCCTGATGGCGGGTTACACCGTCTGCTCGCTCTACGACACCGTGGCGGGCGATATCTTCTATATGGTCTCCTCGCTGCTGTCGTGGGCGTGGATCTGCTATTCGATCCAGCGGCAGGAGTCGGTGCTGGGCGAGCTTGAGGTCGGCGAGACGGTGGATGCGGCCGTGGCGGCGGACGGCGAGGTCCCGGAACGCGGCGACGGCGACCCATCCGGGGGTCCTGAACTGGAAGCGGCGATCCGCAAACACTTTGTCGACAAGCAGCTGTATCTGAATCCGTCGCTCAAACTGGGCGATATGGCCAAGGCGGTCGGTACCAACCGCACCTATTTGAGCCGTTATCTGAACGACCGTCTCAACACCACCTTCTACGACTATATCAATGCCTTGCGACTCGCGCACGCCCACGAATTGATCGACCGCCGCGAGCACAACATCACGACCATTGCCTCGATGGCCGGTTTCAACAGCTATTCGACCTTCCGCCGCACCTTTATCGCCAAATACGGTCTGACGCCGCAGGAGTATCGCAACCAGCAAAAATCCCCGCTGCTTTGACGGTTGCACGCTCCTCCCGTCCTTCGCAGCGTGCCGACGGGGGCGCGAACGGTGTGGAGGCCTGCTGAATATCGATGACCCTCTCTGCCTGTATCCCACCGTCGAATAAGTTTCTTATAGTGACGCCTTTATTTAGACGAGGTGCGGCGCGAGGGTCTTTTTTACGGTACGGGTCCGGACGCGACTCTCCTCCTTGCGCCCGTGGTCGGACCCAGCCAAACGGGCGACCCCGACCAATAATGTTTTCTTGCGGGTGTGTATAAGTTTTTCTCCCGTGGCGGCGTGGCGTTGTAAACGCCCGCCCCACGGGAGAAAAACTTATACACACCCGTAAGAAAACAAATGGACCGGGGAGCGCCCGCGCGGCAAGGGGCGGGGTCCCGATCCCGCCCCGACGAGCGCACCCGTATCAAGATGCCTACCGAACGCGCAGGTTCTGGCCGATGCGCAGTGTCGTGGTGGATTTGATGTTGTTCAACCGACAGATGTTCGAGACCGTCGTGCCATACAGACGGGCGAGCTTGCCCAGGGTGTCGCCCGAACGGATGCGGTGATATTTCTTTTGTGCCTCGACTTTGGCCTCCTTCTCGATGGCCTCTTCGTCGTCCCAGTCCTGCTCGGCGCTGGAGTGGATGTTGAAATAGCTGCGCTTCAGGAGCAGTGTTTCGCGACGCAGGGTACCCTCTTCGAAATTTATAATACGCTGTGGGTCAAAAGTCTGTCCGTAATACCGAACCTCGAAATGGAGGTGCGGACCGGTGCTCCGGCCTGTAGAACCGCCGCGGCCGATGATCTGACCGGCCTCAACCCACTGCCCGGGAGTCACGAGACGTTCGGAGAGGTGACCGTAATAGGTCTCCAGACCGTTGTCGTGACGGATGACCACCAGATTGCCGTAGCCGCCGCGGTTGTATTGCGACAGACGCACGCGACCGTTGAACGTGGCATAGATCGGCTCGCCGATCTTCAGCGGCAGATCCACACCGCGGTGGTTGCGGCGGCCGCGGGGACCGAACTTGCCGCGCGGATGCAGCTTGCCCTTGTAGGGATAGTGATAGGCCCGGAGCGAATCCACCAGATCGATAGCCACCGACGCGGGCAGCGCGCTCAGGGGGACCTCCTTGTAGGGGGAGACCTGAACCGTGTCCCAATAGCGGGTGTAGATTTCGCTGTCCTTGACCGCCTCCTTGTCGCGCACGTAACGCCACGTGTTGTCGTTGTAGAGGATGATGCGCACGGCGTCGTTGAACGAGGGGAGGGTGTCGATGGCATCGAATTCCATGCGGTCGGGCAGCGACTCGACGGGTTGCGATTTCTCGACCTCGACCGTGCGGGTGATGATGACGGTGTCGGTGCGCGGGGCGGCGAACGTGCCGCCGAGCGAATCCTGACGGCTCTCTATGCGGGCGACCTCCTCCTGCAATTCGCGCAGCAGGGCTTTGACGTGGTTGATGTCCTGGGCTTCGGCGGAAAGTCCTGCGAGCAGGGCTGCGGCCGCAAAGGCAGATACGGACAATTTCTTGATATTCATATTTTTTGTGCGGTTTATTTACTGTTTTGCTTTAAGTACTCTTCGGCCGACTCCAGGGCCTTGTAAAAGGTCTCGCCGAAGCGGCGGACGATCGGTTCGCGCAGTGCGCGGTAGACGGGAATGCCCAGCTGGCAACCCTTCTCGCGGGCCGGGCGGCAGACCGACCAGCGGTGATAGTTCAGCCCCAGCGAGCCGTCCGAAAAACGGGAGAGGCGGATGGGATAGAGGTGACACGAGACGGGTTTGGGGAATGCGGTGCGTCCTTCGCGGTAGGCCCGTTCGATGGCGCAGAGGGTGACGCCCTTTTCGCGGTAGGCATAGGCGCATTCGGCCCCGTTCACCAGGGGCGTAGTCCACTCCTCGTCCTCGTCCAGCACGCCGAATCCCTGGGCCTCGACGGCCGCGATACCCTCGGCCGTCATCCACGGGCGGTAGGTCTCGTATTCGCTGCGCAGAATTTCCAGCTCCTCCTCTTCAAGCGGTGCGCCCGCATCGCCCTCGACGCAGCAGATGCCCTTGCAGCGGCCCAGATCGCAGGCGAAAGACTCCTCGAGGAGCTGCTCCGAAACGATGGTTCCTTCGATCTCGAACATCATTGGGCGCGGAATTTGGCGAGTGAATCGGCTATTACCTTGTCGTACAGCTCGCCCAGCGACATCCCCATAGCGCGGACCTGTTTGGGTACGATGCTGCCCGCCGACATTCCCGGGATCGAGTTGATCTCGATCATGACGGGTTCGCCCGAGGATTGCAGGATGAAGTCGACACGCACTACCCCACTGCAGCGGCACGCCTTGTAGGCCTTGAGGGTCAGTTCGTTGAGCCGCAGTCGTTCGGTCTCGGTCAATGCCGCGGGGGTGATCTCCTCCGAACAGCCCGCCGTGTATTTGGCCTCGTAGTCGAAAAATTTGTTTTTGGGGACGATCTCGGTGACGGGGAAGAGGTACTCCCGGCCCTCGGCGATCATCACGCCGCAACCCATCTCGCGGCCCGTGATGCACTCCTCGACCAGAATTTCGTCGCTCTCGGTGAGGGCCAGTGCCACGGCGGCCTCGATCTGCCCGGCCTCGGTGACACGCGTCACGCCGAACGACGACCCGCTGGCGTTGGGTTTGACGAACATAGGCAGTCCTAATTCATTCACAAGTGCTTCTGCGTTAACCGTTTCGCCGCGGCGGATAAATCGCTCGCGGGCCAGCGGAATGCCTGCGGCGGCGACGGCCCGTTTGGTGGTGATCTTGTCGAACGTGATGACCGACGAGGTCATCGAGCAGGAGGAGAACGGGATGCCCATCATCTCCAGATAGCCCTGCAGCATGCCGTCCTCGCCCGGGGTGCCGTGGATGATGATCAGGGCGTAATCGAATACCTTCTTTACGCCGTCGATCGTGATCGAAAAGTCGTTTTTGTCCACTTGCCACGTGCGGCCTTCCGGGTCGGTGTGGTGCCAGTCGCGGCGGTGGAGGTCGACGAGCGTGATATCGTATTTTGCGGGGTCGAGTGCCGCGGCAATCTGTGCGGCGCTCTGCAGGGCAATCTCCCGCTCGGAGGAGTTGCCGCCCGCCAGGAGTGCTATTTTCAAACGTTCCATCTGTGTTCAGGGATTATATAGGTCTGTGTATCGGAATTGCAGGATCTCCTGGATCATCTCGACATATTGCCGGGCCTCGGTGTGGCCGGGGTTGAGTTCCAGAAGACGGTTGAAGTCGTTGAGCGCGGGACCCAGCTCGGAACGGCTGTAGCGGTGTTTGCCCCGCTCGTACAGCGCCTCGGGATCCCCTTCGGCGACGCGGCGATCCAGCTCTGCGAGGTAGGATTCGGGACTCCAGAACCCTTTTTCGCGGATATAGCCGGCCACCGCCGGGTCGAGCAGCCGGTCGGTCGGCAGCCCCTGTTGCAGCCGGCGTCGGATCTCCGTCGACGAAATATCGAATTGCGGTGCGTCGGCCAGCAGGTGAAAACGCGGGTCGGTGCCTTCGGTTGCGACGCCGGGCCGCGGATAGACCCAGATGGGATAGCCGGCGAGGATCTCTTCGGCCGATTTCCAGGTCGGAAAACGCTCCAGCTGGTCGGCACCCATCAGGATCGAGAGGGTGGCGTCGGGCCGCATTTCCGCCGCAAAGCGCAGTGTGTTGATCGTATAGGAGGGCCGGGGCAACAGGAATTCGATCATCGAGGGGGTGATCCGGTCGGGATAACGCGAAGCCTTGACGGCCCGTTGCGCCATCTCTAACCGCTCCAATTCGGACAGCAGCGCCGACGACTCCTTGTGCGGGCTGCAGGGCGAGATGACGAGGGCCACCGTGTCGCACAATCCCCGGTCCAAAACATACTCGGCCAAGGCGATATGGCCTCGGTGGATGGGGTTGAACGACCCGAAATAGAGCATCATCCGTTCCATCGGCGGCGCTTAGCGGGACAAAAAGTCATTGATCAGGGCGGTCACCTCGTCGACAGCCGCATCCAGGCGGTCGTTGACCACCGTGTGGTCGAACTGCGGGGCTTTTTCGATCTCGAAGGCGGCCTTGCCGACGCGGCGTTCGATCACCTCGGGGGCGTCGGTTCCGCGACCCTCCAGACGGCGGCGCAACTCCTCGATCGAGGGGGGCATGATGAAGATCGAGCAGGCTTCCGCACCGAACTTCTGCTTGAGGTTGATGCCGCCCATCACGTCGACGTCGAACAGAATGACGTGGTTTTTGGCCCAGATGCGCTCTACTTCGCTGCGCAGCGTGCCGTAGCAGGTGCCCGCGTAGACCTCCTCCCACTCCACGAATTCGTCGCCCTCGACGCGGCGGCGGAACTCCTCGGCGGAGAGAAAATAGTAGTCCACGCCGTCGCGTTCCTCTCCGCGCGGGGCACGGCTGGTGGCCGAAACCGAAAATTCGAATTGCGGAAAACGCTCCAGAAGCCGGCGTACGACCGTCGTTTTGCCCGATCCGCTCGGGGCGGAGAAGATAACTACTTTTCCCATACCGATGAGTGACTATAAAATGTTGAGTACCTGTTCCTTGATCTTTTCCAGTTCGTCCTTCATCTTCACGACCAGCATCTGCATCGAGGCCTCGTTGGATTTCGATCCCAGCGTGTTGATCTCGCGGCCCATCTCCTGGGCGATAAAGCCCAGTTTGCGGCCCGGAGCCTCCTCGGTGGCGGCTACCTCGCGGAAGTAGCGGCAGTGGTTCGTCAGGCGCACCTTCTCTTCGGTGACGTCCAGCTTCTCCAGATAGAAGATCATCTCCTGCTCGAAGCGGTTTTGGTCGACCTCGACGCGCAACTGGTTGATGTTCTCGCGGATCCGGTTTTTGATGGTCTCGATGCGGGCCTGCTCGTAGGGGGTCACCTCCTCCTTGTACCGCTCGATCAGGTCGACACGGTGGATCAGGTCGGCGATCAGGATGGCCCCCTCCTGGACGCGGAAGGCGTCGATGCGGGCGATGGCCTCGTCCACGGCGCACAACAGTGCCGCGCTCTCCTCCTCGGTGACGGCGGTGTCGGCCGTGGTCATCACATCGGGCATGCGCAGCACGGCTTGCAAGATGGCCGCCTCGTTCTGCGGCGAGGCGACGTCCAGATTCAGTTCCGAACCGGCTGCGCGCAGCTGCTCGAGATAGGAGGCGAAGACTTTGGTGTTGATCTTCGAGGCGGTCTCCACGGCGGTGGATTCGACCGAGACGAAGAGGTCGACCTTGCCGCGTTGCAGGGCGCGGGTCACGCGGCTGCGCACCTCGAACTCCAGCGGGCGGTAGATGTTGGGCATTTTGACGCCGAGGTCCATCTGTTTGGAGTTGAGCGAACGCAACTCGACGGTGATTTTCTTATGGTTGAGCAGTGCCTCGGCCTTGCCGAAGCCGGTCATCGATTTGATCATAACGGATAATTTTTTGCAAAAATAATAAAATCTCCGCGAAAACGTGAAACATTGTCGCTTTTTTAGCGCAAAAAACGTGTTGTCCGGACAGGCCCAACCGGCTCCTGCGCGCAGGTAACCCCGGCAAATCGAAAAAAATCCGGACGGGCGGTGCGGGAATCAAAAAAAATTGCTATATTTGTAGATGGTAACAGGAAAAATAACCAAATAAAACCAATAACACATATGAAACACAACTTTAACGCCGGACCTTCGATCCTTCCGCAGGAGGTCTACGAAAAAGCCGCCCGCGCCGTGCTGGATTTCAACGGCACCGGATTGTCGCTGCTCTCGATCTCGCACCGAACCAAGGATTTCGATGCCGTGATGGCCGATGCCGACGCGCTCTTCCGCGAGCTGCTCGCCATCCCCGACAACTACAAGATCATCTTCCTCGGCGGCGGCGCTTCGACCCAGTTCTTCGAGGTTCCGGCCAACTTCCTCAATAAGAAGGCCGGCTACGTCAATACGGGCGTGTGGTCCAAGAAGGCCATCAAGGAGGCCAAGCGTTACGGTGAAGTCGAGGTGCTGGCTTCGTCCGACGACAGGAACTTCACCTACATTCCCAAAGGTTTCGCCATTCCCGCCGATCTGGACTACCTCCACATCACGACCAACAACACCATCTACGGCACCGAGTATCACGAGGATATCGACTCGCCCGTGCCCCTGATCGCCGACATGAGCTCGGATATTCTCTCGCGTCCGGTCGACGTCAGGAAATACGCGATGATCTACGGCGGCGCCCAGAAGAACCTGGCCCCCGCAGGCGTTACGTTCGCCATCATCCGCGAGGATATGCTCGAGAAGATCGAGCGCGACCTGCCCACGATGGTCAACTACAAGACCCACGCCGACAACAACTCGATGTTCAACACCCCGCCCGTATTCCCGATCTACGTGCTGGCCGAGACGCTGCGCTGGGCCAAGTCGATCGGCGGCGTGGAGGAGCTCTACCGCCGCAATGTGAAGAAGGCCGCCCTGCTCTATGGAGGAGTGCATTCATCAAAATGCATGTCCCACAGCGCGTCAAGTAAGTCGTCGTTC
>CAZHMX010000010.1:0-28570 GCA_964533725.1 uncultured Alistipes sp.
GGGAGAATCCAACAACAAAGTTGCCTATAGTCTGCGTTACGCTCAACGGGGGCTTACGCAGCCCCCGCGCCGCGAGGCTTTCCCCCGCGGGAGAGTGAGGAGATAGCCGTTGCACTTCTTATTGGAAATTTTGCAACGCAATTTTTTTGATTTTTTTCGCCGGGGCGCTTGTAAAATCATTTTTTTGTATTACCTTTGCACCGCAATCAGATGAGGTGTGTTAGTTCAGCTGGTTAGAATACGTGCCTGTCACGCACGGGGTCAGGGGTTCGAGTCCCCTACACACCGCCAGAACTGCAGTGTTTACCCGATTTTACCCAAAGTAAAGTCGGGTATTTTGTATTCGGGCAGCAGCGGAGGGGGGCACTCCGCTGCGAAACCGCATGGACCGGGGAGCGCCCGCGCGGCAAGGGGCGGGGTCCCGATCCCGCCCCGACGAGCGCATGAGTATCATGCCGGCACGTTATTTGCTGACCCGAAGCGTTATAGTGTGCAAACTAAAAAAACATGAAAAAATTTATTCTTGGAAACATTCTCTTATGGGGATGCCTGACGGTCACGGCGGCCGAACCCGATTCGGTGCGTTACGGCACGGTTCATCGGGCCGTGCAGACGATCGACGACGTGGTGGTGACCGGAGCCCGTCAGGCTACGGATATCCGGAAACTGCCCGTCACGGTGTCGGTGGTCGACCGAGCGCAGATCGAACACGCCACCCGCACCTCGGTGCTGCCGACGCTGACCGAACATGTACCGGGACTCTTTGTCACCGGCCGCGGGGTGATGGGTTACGGCGTCTCGACGGGTGCCGCCGGAGGGATGAGCCTGCGCGGCATCGGCAGCAGCCCGACCACGGGGTTGCTGGTGCTCATCGACGGCCATCCGCAATACATGGGGCTGATGGGACACCCGATAGCCGACGCCTGCCGGGCGGATATGGCCGAACGGGTGGAGGTGGTGCGCGGTCCCGCCTCGATGCTCTACGGGTCGAACGCCATGGGCGGGGTGATCAACATCGTCACCCGGCAGATGAGGGACGAAGGGGTGAGAAACAGCATTCAGGCCGGCTACGGCTCCTACAACAGCGTGCAGACCAACCTGACCAGCCGAATCCGCAAAGGCCGGCTGACAAGCGTGCTGACCGGATCGTACGACCGCACGGACGGCCATCGCCCGAGGATGGGATTCGATCAGTACGGCGGCGGTCTGAAACTGGGGTACGAACTCTCCCGGCGCTGGAGCCTGACGGCCAACGGCAACATCACCCATTTCAATGCCGAGAATCCGGGCACGGTCGGCGCCCCGATCTTCGACAACAAGATGCACATCACGCGCGCCAACACCTCGTTCTCGATCGACAACCGCTACGAACACACCTCGGGATCGCTGAGTCTCTTCCACAACCAGGGACGCCACAGGATCAACGACGGTTATTCGGCGGGCGAGCAGCCGCTCGACTACCGGTTCCATTCGCGCGACCGGCTGACGGGAATTTCGTGGTATCAGACCGTCGCGCTCTTCCGCGGCAACCACACCACCTTCGGGGTCGACTACCAGCATTTCGGCGGCAAGGCGTGGAACCGCTTTCTGGACGACAAACCCGACCAGTCGCTGGCCGATGTCGTGATGGACGAGGTGGCCGGCTATGTCGACTTCCGCCAGGCCGTGGCCGCGACGCTGACCCTCGATGCGGGGGTGCGCGTCGACCACCATTCGCAGGCAGGGACGGAGTGGGTGCCGCAGTTCGGGCTTTCGTGGCAGGCGGCGCGCCACGCCCAGCTCAAGGCGACGGTCAGCAAGGGGTTCCGTTTTCCGACCATCCGCGAGATGTACATGTTCCCGCCGCAGAATCCCGACCTGAAACCCGAACGACTGTGGAATTACGAGCTGGCCTTTGCGCAACAGCTCCTCGACGGGCGGATCGCTTACGGGGTGAATCTCTTTTATATCGACGGCAGGAACCTGATACAGACCGTCCGCACGGACGGACGCCCGAAGAACGTCAACATCGGCCGCGTGAAGAACGCCGGACTGGAACTCGAAATGGCGTGGCGCCCCTCCCGGGCATGGCGCGTGGAGGCCAATTACAGCTATCTGCACATGAAATATCCCGTCCTGGCGGCTCCGCGCAACAAACTGTTTGTCGGTGCGGGCTATGCCGGCCGCCGCTGGAGCGTCGACACGGGGATGCAATACATCCGCGGGCTCTTCACCTCGCTGACTCCCGAGAAATCGGAACGGCAGTTCCTCCTCTGGAATCTGACGGCCCGCCTGCGGGCGGCCCGCTGGTGCTCGCTCTACGTTCGGGGCGAGAATCTGCTGGCCGCGCGCTACGAGATCAACGCCGGCTATCCGATGCCCCGGGCGACGGTTCTGGGCGGTATCGAACTGAATTTCTGATCCTATGCGACGCCTCATTTTTTGTCTGCTGCTCCTGCTGTGCGGGGCCGCGGCACGGGCACACTCGGGCAAAGCGCGCCACCACATCGTCATCGACACGGACGGTGCGGCGGATGATCTGCGCACGCTCTGTCTGCTGCTGAGCAACCACGACGCCGAGGTCCTGGCCGTCGTCACCTCCGACGGCGCCCTGCCGCCCGACCGGACGGCGCGACGCGTGGCCGCACTGCTGCACGAACTCCACCACGAAGGTATTCCCGTAGGCGTAGGCCGTGCCACGGCCAGCGTCCTGCCGCCGTGGCGCGCCCATTCGCAGCAAATCGAGTGGGGCGATACGACGGCGGTCGCAGGCGGATTTCCCTCGGCCGTCGACCTCCTGTGCGAGACGATCCGCGGCGAGGCGGAACCCGTGACGATCGTCGCCCTGGGCGCACTGACCAACTGCGACGATCTGCAACGGCAACAGCCCGCGCTGTTCGGCCGGCTCGAACGCATCCTTTGGTACGGCGGAACGGCCCCCGCACGGGAGGCCAATTTCCGCGCCGATCCCGATGCCGCACGACGGCTGCTGGCAAACGGCAAGGTGCCGGTCGAATCGGTGGCGGGACCTGCGTCGGGACCCTGGGCGGTCGATTCGCCGTTGCTCGACACGCTCGGCCGTCTGGCCGGCGAAGGCAACCCCTATGCCCGCCGGATCGTAGCGACCCACCGCCGCGAGCCGCTCGACTCGCTCTGCCGCACGGGACACCTGCAACTGTGGGACGACTGGGTGGCGCTGCGACTGCACCGGCCCGAGTGGTTCGTCGGCCGGACCGATCCGTCGGGATGGAGGGTGACCGCCCTGTCGGACACGGTGACCCGCACCGCGGCCTACGCGGCGTTAGCCGGACTGCTGCGGGGGCGGCCCGATGCCGAAAGCCGGGTCTTTTACGGCTTCCCGACCGACCGGAACCTCTATGCGGCCGATGTTCAGCCCCTGATCGACAGCGCAATCCGCCGGCACGGAGCCTCGGAGTGGCGCGCGGCGGTGCTGACCAACGAATTGCACGGCCATCTGGGAATCTATGCGCTCGTGGGGGTCAAAATGGGATTGCGGGCCCGCGAGTATTTCAACATAGGGGTAGATGATATGGAGGTGACGAGCCGTGCGGGGCTGTGGCCGCCCGTAAGCTGTATGAACGACGGTTTGCAGGTCGGGACCGGGGGTACCGTGGGGCACGGGCTGATCCGGGTCGCCGAGACCGCGCACCCCCGGCCCGAGGCGACCTTCCGGTTCAAGGACCGGGCCGTCCGGCTGAAGCTCAAGCCCGAATATGCCGCCCGCATCCGCGAAGAGGTCGGCCGCGGGGTGGCCCTGTACGGTCCCGACAGCGAGGCCTACTGGCAATATATCCGTGCGCTGGCCCTGCGTTACTGGCTCGACTTCGACCGCCACGAGATGTTCGACCTCGAACCGCAATAAAGGGGCGGACTCCTCCGGGCAGAGAGGAATCGAAACAGGAAAAATTCGCAGCGGGAAACTGTCACAGCGGGGATCGGTCACGGCATCGGTCCCCGTTCCGTCTGCCACCGTGCGGAGGGGGGCTTTCAGAAGTGCCAGACCGCCATATCGCCCGAGAGAGGGGCAAAAGAGAGCGTGACGGCGGGACCGTCGAGGATGCGGCCGACAATCCGGGCGCGGGGGATATCGACCCGGAGCAGGTGCAGGTCCTCCAGCAGACGGAGGCCCTCCGTACGGGCCAGTTTGTAGAGGGTCTCCTTGGCGCACCACGCGAGGGCCGGCCAGCGGGGATCGGCCGTAAGGCGCTGCTCGTCCGGCGAGAGGTAACGGGGAAGGATCCGGGCGAAATTGCGGTCGGGCGATTCGAGATCGACGGCGCACGGACGGTCGGAGAGGACCACGGCGACGTTTTTCGCACTGTGCGACACTCCGACATACAGCGGCGAACCGACCACGCAGGGAGCCCCTTCGGGGGTATAGTCCAGGACTTTGTCCAAACCGAGATGGCGGTGAAAGAGCGCGCGCCACGTGACGAATTCCGCACGGCGTCGCGGCGCCGTGAGCTGTGCCGCACGTTGCCGCTCCCCGGGGGTGAGCCAGTCGAGGCAGTCGCGCTCCTCCATGAGAGGACTGATCAGCAGTCGGGAATTCATAGGCTATCGGATGGGCAAACAGACGTATCGGCCAACAGGAACAAACCGGAACAAACAACAGCGAACGGCACCAACTCCCCTCACCCCTCCCCGGATCAGGACTCCGCCCCCTTGGTGAGGACGCGGATTTTGTCGATGCGGCGGCCTTCGAGGGACTCGACGGCAAAACGGATCTCGTGGGCGGTGAAGGTGTCGCCTTTCTGGGGGAAGTCGCGCTTGAGCTCGAGCAACAGGCCCGCCAGCGTCTCGGCCGTACCGCGCACGTCGGAGAAGGTCTCCTCGTCCAGATCCAGGATCCGCTCGAAATCGCCGATATGGGTCTTTCCGTCGAAGAGGTAGACCCCCGGCGCGACCTTCGTGTAGAACTTCTGGTCGGTGTCGCTCTCGTCCGAAATCTCGCCCACGATCTCCTCGATGATATCCTCGAGCGAGATCAGGCCGAGCGTCGAACCGTACTCGTCGACCACGATGGCCATGTGGATCTTGCGGCTCTGGAAGTCGCGCAGCAGATCGCTGATCTTCTTGTGCTCGGGAATGAAGAAGGGTTTGCGGATCAACTGTTGCCAGCCGAATTCGTTGCCCTGGTTGATGTAGGGCATCAGGTCCTTGACAAAGAGCGTCCCCTTGATCGTGTCGATATCGTCGTCGTAGACGGGGATCCGCGAGAAACCCGACTCGTTGATGATCCGCTTGACCTCCTGGTAGGGGGCGGTCAGCTCGACGGCCGTGATGTCGATCCGCAGGCGCATGATCTCCACGGCCTCGGTATTGACGAAGTTGACGATACCGGTCAGGATCTCATGCTCCTCGGGGGTCGTGTTCTGGGTGATGTCCACGGCATCGGCCAGGTCGTCGATCGAGAGTTCGCGGTGGCGCGAGGCGAAGTTGCTCAGGCGGCTGCCCGCCTGCACCAGCAGCTTCGAGAGCGGATAGCACAACAGGCGGAGAAGAGCCAGCGGACGGGCGGCGAAGAGGGCGAAACGCACGGGCATCGTCTGGGCCAGCACCTTGGGCAGAATCTCGCCGAACAGGAGCAGCAGGAAGGTGACGATCACCGTCTTGAAGAGGAACTCGAAACCGTGAAAGACGAACAGCGAGTCGATCACCTTCGACGAGAGGATGACGATGCAGATATTGACCAGATTGTTGACCACCAATATCGTAGCCAGCAGCAGATCGACATTCTGCAACAGTTTCAGGACCTGTTCGGCCGAGGCCGAACGGTTCTCCCGCAGGTCGTGGATATCGTTGTGCGTGAGCGAGAAGAGCGCCGTCTCCGACCCCGAGATCAGGGCCGAAAGCACCAGCAGCAACAGCGTGGCACCCAGCATGGCCCACACCTCGGGCTGAGGGTGCAGCAGGGTGATTCCCGTCAGCGTATGGGCTACAGCGGTCAAGATTGCTGATTTTCGAACAGATTACCCGACTCGGCCTGCTCCTCCCGGCTCGGGGCCGGCTCGGCGTTCTTGATCACCTCGGGCCGCGGGCCGCGGCCGGCATCGATGACGAAGGCCACGTTGCGGCGCTTGTAGGCCGGTTGCGACAGCTCGGTGCGGTTGTCGTAGCGGTTGTTTTTCTGTCCCAGGACGATGGTCGAGTCGCGCTGGTCGTTGTTCTCGAACGAATCCAGCGGATTGACGGGCATGATCTTGTGGTCGCTCTTCGGTTCCACCGCCGGATCGTCCGGCTCCTCGGAGGAGGAGGGCTCGAAGCCCGTGGCCACCAGCACCAGCTCCAGTTTGTCGCCCAGTTCGGGTTTGACGCCCTGACCCCAGATGATGTTGGCCATGCCCGCAGCATCGCGGTCGGGCAGCTTGGCGTTGCGCTGCATGAAGGCGAGGATCGTATTCACCTCCCTCATCTTCAGACCCTTGAGATCCGATACGGAGATGTTGATCAGGATCTTTTCGGCACCCGAGATCTTGCTGTTCTCCAACAGCGGCGAGGTCAGCGAGGCCTTGGCGGCATCCAGCGCACGGTTTTCGCCCTCGGCCACGGCCACACTCATGTGGGTGCGGCCGCTGTTCTCCATCACACGTTTGACATCGGCGAAGTCGACGTTGACTTCGGGATTGGGGACGGTGATGATCTCGGCGATACCCTTCACGGCACCCGTCAGGATCTCGTTGGCCTTGCTGAAGGCCTCGGCCACCGACAGATCCCCGTACATTTCGGCGATATTGTCGTTCTTGATCACCAGCATCGAGTCGCAGTGCTTGCGCAACTCCTCGATGCCCTTATTGGCCTGGTTGCAACGCAGATAGCCCTCGGCTGCCAGCGGAGCCGTCACCACGCCCACGGTCAGGATCCCCAGCTCGTGGGTCAGCTTGGCGATCACGGGCGAGGCTCCCGTACCCGTACCGCCGCCCATACCGGCCGTGATGAAGACCATCTTGATTTTGGGGTTGATGTGGTTCTTGATATCGTCCAGCGATTCGAGCGCCTTCTTGCGGCCGACCTCGGGGTCGTTGCCCGCACCCAGACCGTCGCCCATGCAGACCTTCGACTCCACAGGGTTGGTGGTCAGCGCCTGAATATCGGTGTTACAGATCATCAGATCGACCTTCTCGATCCCGATGTTCCACATATAACGCACGGCATTGCCGCCGCCGCCACCCACGCCGATGACCATGATGATCACGTCGTCCGACTTATCTTGCGCTATTTGATTGCATACATCCACGTTTTCCATATTTCGCTCACCTTAAATACATTAAATTATATCGTCGCCTTCGTCCGTGGACTCGAACCTGTTCGAGATCGAGACCAGGCGCTCCTTCATCCACGACATCAGCGAACCCTTCTTTTTCCGGTCCGTCTCCTTGTCGGCCGCGGCTTCGGACGGTTCCGGACGGCCGGACCGTTCGGCCGGCTCCTCCGGACGGGACTCTTCGCGGGGAGGGTTTGCCTCGACGGACCGGGCCGGGGTCTGCGGGGTGTCGTCGGAACCGGTCGCCGAAGGGGTCTGCGGTACCGGCACGGACGGCTGCGCCGCCGGGGCTGCGGGCCGGGCAGCAGGTGCGGCCGGCTCGTCCGAATCCTTCTGACGGCCCAAAAAGTCGTTCAGCGTTTGGGGCCGGGCGGGCTGCGGCGTCACGGGACCAGGGGTCGCGGGACGGGGTTTGTCGTCGCTCTTCGGCGCTGCCGGCACTGTGGGGGTTGCGGGAATTGCCGGATCGGGCGTCGGGACGGGGGTCACCGGAGTCGGGCGGTTCTTGGCCTGCTCCTCCTCGGCCCGGGCCGCCTCACGGGCCAGCTGCTCCTGACGCAGGCGCTCGGCCTCCTCCTCGCGGCGCTTCTGCCAACCGGGAATCGGTGCACAGACGCAGGCACCCGAACGGGCACCCTTGACCAGCAGACCCGCGATCGTGGCGTTTTCGGGAATGGCGAAGTCCTCGGACTGCGCCGTGATGAACTCCTCCTCGGGGATGCCGATACGCACCTCGCGGCCCGTCTTGCGGCGGAAGAACTCGTCGTAGGCGGTCAACCGGGTGGCACCGCCCGTGAGGACGATACTGTCGATCTTCTCCTGACAGCCCGAGTCCTGGATCTCCTGCATCACGAACTCGGCGATCTCGGCCAGCCGCGACTCGATGACCATGGCCAGGTTGCAGAGCAGGATATCGGTCGCGCGGTTTTTGCTCGTCTGCACGCGGATGCACTTGCGGGGCGCCAGTTCGGCCATAGCCACGCCGTATTTGCGTTTGAACGGTTCGAGGTATTTCTCGGGGATGCTCATCGTCTGGATATCGGCGTTGATGGCGCGGCTGCCCAGCGGAATGGTGGCCACGTAACGCAGCACGCCGCGGTAGTAGACGGCCACATCGGTCAGGTCGCCGCCCATGTCGACCACGGCCACGCCCTCTTCGCGCTCCTCGGGACGGAGGACCGCCTCGGCGATGACCTGCGAGTTGACAATCACCCCTTTAAGCGCGATATTGCAACGCTTCAGGGCCAGTCCCAGGCGCTGTATCGGCGTGCGGGCGCAGAGGATGAAGTTGTAGGTGGCGTAGAGTTTGCGGCCGAACTGTCCGATCGGCTTGGTCTGCTCGGGACCGGAGTCGATCTTGAAATAGAGCGGCGTGCGCTCCATGATCTGCTCCACGTCGGGGGCCTGGACGTTGGTCATCCGGTCGTTCAGACGCGAGACGTCCTTCTTGACCACCAGCATGTCGGGATCCTCCGTAAAGACATAGTCCGTGTGGCGGGCGCAACGGACGAACGAACCCGAAATACCGGCATAAGCCTCGGTAACGCGCAGTCCGGTCTGCTCCTGCAACTCCCCCACCGCCTCGGTGATGGCGCTGCTGACCAGTTCGATATTCTCGATCCGACCCTCCTTCATACCGCCCGCAGCGATCGGACGGCTGACCGTATATTTGACATCCACGCCTCGGGCCTCGATCGTACCCAGCGCAACGACTACATTCGCGCTACCCAGATCGATAGCCACGACATAGCTTTTCTTCTCCTCCTGCATCATATTTTGTTCCATCAACTTCTTCTATATATTCATAAAACGGGCCGTTCCTTCGCGAATTCGCTCTCTCGTACGGAGAACCCGCCACATCCGGCGACGACTTTCGCACGGTCGCCTTCCTTCATCAACCTTTTCCTTCGCACGATCCTCTTCCTTCGTCGGCTTTCTCCTTCGCACGGCCCCGCTTCCCGAAGACCCCCCCCGCTATCTTGTGCAGACCACACGGCGGCGGTAGCGGACATCCACGGTCGCAAAGGTGTCCCAGCCCAACGACGGGAAACCCCTGCGGTAAAACGTCTCGAGCCGGTCGAGTTTCTCCCCCTCCTGCTCCAGACGGCCGAAAAGGATCCGGCAACGGCTGCTGCGCGGAATCAACTCCACCTCCAGCGCACCGCTGTGGGCCGACGTGCCGACGATCTGGACGACCTCCGAACGCCAAAAACCGTCGTGTTCGATCCGCTCTACAAAGGTAGTGAGTTTCACGAAATCCGAAAACCTTTTTTCTATTTTTTTTTGCAACTCTTTTTCACGGGTTTGTTTTGCCTCGACGGCCGCCACGGCACGCTCGATCTCGCGGCACCGCCAGCGATAGGTCCGCTGGGCCCGCTCCTTGGATTCGCGCAACGTGTCGACCCTCCAGCGGAACTTCTCCTCCGACTCGAAGAGCCGCTTCGAACAATACCTCCGGCGCGAGACACGCCACGCCTTTTCGGCCTCGATCTCCTCGCGGAAAAGGGGGTATTTCTGCACCTCCAGATCGGCCACCGCACGCTGCGAACGGCTCCGGCTCCCGGCCAGCATATCGGCCACATAACCCTCGCTGTCGGGCGGGAACGGGGGTTTGTAATCGCCTGTGACGACCGGCACGTAGACCGACGAGGAGCGCGGCGCACGGAAGACGAAACCGTCGGCCGTGACGTAATGGTCGTACCCCGCCACACGCAGCCGATAGAGCGGATCGCGCTGCCGGATGACGATCTCCACCACCCCCGAGAGACTCACCGAGGCCTTCACCTCGCGCACGAAACCGTTGCGGGCGACCATCTCCTCGAGACCCGCCAGATCCACCTCGTCGATCGGCTGCCCCACGGTCCGGATTCCGCTCTCGCGCAACCAGCGTTCGACCATCGGCCGCGTCACCAGCTGTCCGTGCGCCGTGCTGTCGGCCACGGTGATCACCACCCGGCCGACACTCATCCGCGCGCGTTCGTGCCGCGTGCGAAGGGTCATGCCGACCGCGAAGGCGCCGACAGCCATCCACAGCAACACGCAGAGTATCAATCGCGACTTTTTCATAAGTGTGGTTTTATTGACGGTTTTATTTCACGGGCAGTCTCTCTTTGCCAACAAAATCCTTTTATGCTTTCCCGGCCAGCACGCGGGCAATTTCGTCGCAGCAGGCATCGATATTGCCGGCGCCGAAGGTCACCACCACATCGGTCGTCATCTGCGAAAGCGTCGCGGCCAGTTCGGCACGCTCCGCCACGCGCCAGGGCACGGTCACCAGACGGCCGATCATCTGGGCCGAGACCCCCTCGATCGGCGCCTCGCGGGCGGGATAGATCGGCACCAGAACCACCTCGTCAGCCTCCGAAAGGACGGCGGCGAACTCCTTATGGAAATCGCGCGTGCGCGTGTAGAGGTGGGGCTGAAAAACCGCCGTCAGCCGCCGCCCGGGGAACATGCCGCGCACCGAACGGATCGTGGCCTGCAACTCGCGCGGGTGGTGGGCATAGTCGTCCATATAGACCTGACGCGGGGTGTTGACGTAGAACTCGAAACGGCGTTTGACCCCCGAGAATTCCGCCAGCGCACGGCGCAGGGCCCCGGCATCGAAGGGCCGGCAGCGGTTGCGGGCCGCACACCACACGGCAGCCGAGGCGGCCACGGCATTCTCGACGTTGATGCGTCCGGGAATCCCCAGGCGGCACCCCTCGACCACTCCGTCGGGGGTCACTAAATCGAAACGGTAATATCCGCCCTCCAGCAGGGCGATATTCCGCGCATGAAAGGCCCCCTCGCCCTCGCAGGCATAGCGATAGACCTCGATCCCGGGGTTGTCGATCACCACGTCGACCCCCGCCTTGATCACCAGCGAACCGCCCTTGCGGATCTGACGGATGAACTGTGCGAAAGCCTCCTTCACCGCCTCGTGCGTCCCGTAAATGTCGAGGTGGTCGGCATCGGCCGAGGTCACCACCGCCACATCGGGATGAAGCCGCAGGAACGAACGGTCGAATTCGTCGGCCTCGACGGCCAGCAGATCGCCCGCGCCCAGAACGAGGTTGTTGTCGAAATTCCTGGAGATGCCGCCTAAAAAGGCGCTGCCGCCCTCCATGCAGCGGTTGATCCAGGCCGTGAGCGTCGTGGTCGAGGTCTTGCCGTGGGTTCCCGCCACCGCCTCGACGTATTTGCCGGCGCAGAGGTGTCCGAGCATCTGCGAGCGTTTCTCGACCGTGAAGCCGTGCTCGCGGAACCACACCAGTTCCGCATGGTCGGCCGGCACGGCGGGCGTGTAGACCACCACCGCAGCCTCGGGGTTGCGGAACGGCCCGGGGATCAGCTCCACCCTCTCGTCGTAGTGGATTGCCGCCCCCTCGGCCTCGAGCGCCCGCGTCAATGCCGACGGCGTGCGGTCGTAACCGGCCACAGCGCAACCCTCGTGCAGAAAATAGCGCGCCAGCGCACTCATCCCGATGCCGCCGATGCCCAAAAAATAGATCTTTCTCTGTTCCATCTGTCGTCTCCTCTTCTTTCCTGTCCTTATTATAAGAGGCTTTCCCGCCCCGTCATCTATCCGTTTTTGTCTTTTTTGCGCTTCCTGCCGCCGAAACTCCGGAGCGGAAGACCCTCCCGGGAGGATCGCCGATCCCTCCCTTCGGCCCCGCACCTAAACCAGACCGACACACCGTTCGATTTCGCGGACCACACGGTCGGCGGAGTCGGCGATGGCCAGCGACGCGATATTCCGGGCCAGGCGCTCCAGCATGGCCTTGTCCTGCAAAGTCTTGATCGCCAGCGGCATGGCCTCCGCCACAGCATCCCTATCGCGGACGATCAGGGCGGCATCCCGGGCCACCAATGCCATCGCGTTCTTGGTCTGGTGATCCTCCGCCACATTCGGCGAGGGGACAAAGAGGGTCGGTTTGCCCGCCAGGCAAAGCTCCGAAACCGTGCAGGCCCCGCTGCGCGAAATGACCATATCGGCCGCACCGTAGGCCAGGTCCATCCGGTCGATAAAGGCCCCCTGCCAAAGTCCTGTCACGGGGTGGGCGTCGGCAAACTGACGCATCTCGCGTTCGTAATATTTGCCCGTCTGCCAGATCACCTCCACCGGGGCCTCGCCGCCCTGAAGCGAACCGATCCAGCGTTTCATCATCTCGTTGAGCGTGCGCGTGCCGAGCGATCCGCCCACCACCAGCAACACGGGTTTGCGGCCCGGGAGCCCGAAGTGTTCCAGCGCCTCCCGACGGTCGACCCCTTCGGCCGAGAATTTGCCGCGCAGGGGGTTGCCCGTCATCACGATCTTCTCTTTCGGGAAAAACCGCTCCATCCCGTCGTAGGCCACGCAAATGCGGTCGGCACGCCGAGCCAGCCACTTGTTGGTCAGCCCCGCATAGGAATTCTGTTCCTGTATCACCGTCGGCTTGTCCATCCACTGCGCCATCTTGAGCACCGGCGCGCTGGCATAACCGCCGAAGCCCACCACGATGTCGGCCCCGAAGGCGCGGATCGTCCGGCGGGCCAGCTTCAGGCTGCGGAAGACCTTGAACGGCAACAGCAGATTGTGCCAGTCCAATCCCCGTTTGAGTCCCGCCACGGGCAGCCCGACGATCGGATAACCCAACGGCGGAATCTTCTCCATCTCCATCTTGCCGTCGGCCCCCACGAAGAGGATCTCCACCCGGTCGCCCCACCGCCGCCGCAAGGCCTCGGCCACAGCCACCGCGGGGTAGATATGTCCCCCCGTTCCGCCGCCCGACAGTATGATCTTTTTCATCTCGTTTTCCTTCATTTATGCTCCTTTTTCCGGCCCCGGCGCAATCCCGGCCTCGGCCTGTCGAAAATATTCTTTCCCAATCTCCTTTTCCCGCCGCCGCAGGAGTAAATTACCCGCCGCAGGAGTCACCCCCCGCCCGGGAAAACGGGGTTCTTCGCCCCCTTATTTCAGTTTGGCCGCGCCCCAGGTCGAACGGTCCAGCGCACGGTAACCGATCGCCTCGCCGATATGTTTGGGGCCGATCTGCCCGACACCCTCCAAATCGGCAATCGTGCGCGCCACCTTCAGGATACGGTCGTAGGCACGGGCCGAGAGGTTCAGCCGCACCATCGTATTCTGCAACAGCCGCTCCGCCGTCTCGTCCAGCCGGCAGAAACGCCGCGCCATCCGTCCGTTCATCATCGCATTCGTGAAGACCCCGGGCACCTCGCGGAACCGTTCGCGCTGGATCTCCCGCGCACGCATCACCCGTTCGCGGATCCGGGCGCTCGGCTCCTCGGTACGCGTCGACGAGGTCAGCTCCCCGACCTCCACGGGCATGATCTCGATTTGCAAATCGATGCGGTCCATCAGCGGTCCCGAGATACGGCCCATATAACGCTGCACGGCGAACGGCGCGCAGTGACACTCGCGCGTCGGGTGGTTGTAGAAACCGCACGGACAGGGATTCATCGCCGCCACCAACGTGAAGTTGGCGGGATATTCGAGCGTATAGCGCGCCCGCGAGACCGTCACCCGTTTCTCCTCCAGCGGCTGCCGCAGCACCTCCAGCGCGTCGCGGCCGAATTCGGGCAGCTCGTCCAGAAACAGGATGCCGTTGTGGGCCAGCGACACCTCGCCCGGACGGGGCGACTGTCCGCCACCCACCAGGGCCACGCGCGAGGTGGTATGGTGGGGCGCACGGAAGGGACGCCGGCGCATCAGCCCCTGTGTGGATCCGGGTTTGCCCGCCACGGAGTAGATCATCGTGGTTTCGAGCGCCTCCTCGGGGGACAGCGGCGGCAAAATCGTCGGCAAGCGCCGGGCCAGCATCGTTTTGCCCGACCCCGGGGCACCCACCATGATCACATTGTGACCGCCCGCCGCCGCGATCTCCAGCGCCCGTTTGGCCTGCGCCTGACCCCGCACGTCGGCAAAATCCTCGGCATAGGGCGAAGTATCGGCATCATCCTCGGGATCCTTGCGCTGCGCCACCTGAAGTTCCGTTTCGCCGATCAGCCACCCGATCACCTCCTGCAGATGGCCCACCGGGCAGACCTCCACGCCGTCGACCAACGCCGCCTCGGCCGCACATCCCGCCGGAACGATCATCCGCCGGATGCCCGCCGCACGCGCAGCCATCGCCATCGACAGCACCCCGCGCACGGGCTGCACCCGGCCGTCGAGCGACAACTCGCCCAGCACCATCGTCGACTCCAGCCGTTCGGCCGAACCGATCTCCATGGCAGCCAGAATAGCCACCGCAATCGGCAGATCGAAGGCCGCGCCCTCCTTTTTCAGATCGGCCGGGGCCAGATTGACTACCACCCGCCGGTTGGTCATCCGGTAACCGCAGCTCTCGAAGGCCGACCGGATGCGGTCCTGGCTCTCCTTGACGGCGTTGTCGGGCAGGCCCACCAGGAAATAGTGCAGCCCCTCGCCCGTGATGCTCACCTCGACGGTGACCACCACGGCCTCGATGCCGACCAGTGCGGCTGCGGAGGTTTTCACGAACATCGGTTCCGGATTTTAAGGTCAAAACGGCGGTTCATCGTCCACAGTCCGCGGCTGCAGCCGCACGGGAGGGGCATCGATGGCGAACTCGTCGCCCATCGTACTGCCCAGACCCTCGTTCGAGACGCTGCCGTAGTCGTCGTATTGCGCCTCGGCCGTCGCCGGACGTGCGCCTCCGCCGTACATCTGCGGCATATCGGCCTCTTCGCGGTCCACAAAACGGGCCTGGTCCTTCATAAAGCGCAGCTTCACATCGGTCACCGCACCGTTACGGTGCTTGGCGATGATGATCTCGGCCACGCCGTCGGTCGACTCGCCGTTCTCGTCCTGCGTGATCTTGTAATACTCGGGACGGTGGATGAAGGCCACGATATCGGCATCCTGCTCGATGGCTCCCGACTCGCGCAGGTCGCTCAGCTGCGGCCGTTTGTTGCCGCCGCGAAGTTCGGTCGAACGGTTCAGCTGCGACAGCGCGATGATCGGCACATCCAGCTCCTTGGCAATGGCCTTCAGCGTACGCGAGATCAGGGCCACCTCCTGCTCGCGGTTGCCGTTCGAGGAGCTTTGGCCGACGGTCATCAGCTGCAGGTAGTCGATGATGATGATCTTGATCCCCTGGTGCATCTTGAGCCGTCGCGCCTTGGAACGGAATTCGAAGACCGACAGGGCGGGCGTGTCGTCGATATAGAGGGGAGCCTCGCCCAGGGGTTTGGCCGTCGCCTCGAGGTGGCGCCACTGCTCGGGCGTGAGGCGGCCGCTCTTGACATCGGTGCCCGAGAGGCCCGATTCGGCGATGATCAGACGCATCATCAGCTGCACGGCCGACATCTCCAGCGAGAAGAAGGCCACGCCCTGCTCGCATTCGATGGCCATATTGCGTGCCATCGACAGCACGAAGGCCGTCTTACCCATCGACGGACGGGCGGCAATGATGACGAGGTCGCTGAGCTGCCAGCCCAGCGTCACCCGGTCGATATCGCGGAATCCCGACGGCACGCCGTTGATCGAACCGCTGTTCTTGCTGGCCTCCTCGATCTGGTTGAGTGCCTTTTTGAGGATATCGCCCGCCGACTGGACCGACCGTTTGACATGGCCTTCGGCCACCTTAAAGATCTCGTTTTCGGCGAAACCGATGAGGTCCGTGACGTCGACCGACTCGTCGTACGACCGGCGCTGGATCTCGGTGGCCGAGCGGATCAATTCGCGCTGGACATATTTCTGGGCGATGATCTTGGCATGGAACTCGACATTGGCGGCCGAACCCACTTTCTGGGTCAGTTTGGCCAGATAGGTGGCGCCGCCGACCTTGGTCAGTTCGCGTTTGGCCTTGAGTTTGTCGGTGACGGTGTAGAGGTCGACGGGTTTAAGTTCGGCGGCCAGCTCCTCGATCGCGCGATAGATCAGCCGGTGCTCCTCGGTGTAGAAGGCGTCGGGCACGATGAACTCCTGCACGGTGATGATGCTGTCGCGTTCGAGCATCAGGGCACCGAGGACGGCCTCTTCGAGTTCGACGGCCTGCGGGGGGACAGTCCCCGGGAGGTCGGTCAGCGCCTCGAAAGCGGCCCTGTTGCGCGAGGCGGGGCTGCCGGAATCGTTCTTATAATCTTTAGCCATAAGCCGTTTTTCAGAATGGGTGAAATTCGTTTCAAAATTAGCGAAAACCCCCGAATTATCAAAACTCCGCCCCTATTTTCTGCTATTTTTCATGAAAACCGCCGGAACCGCCGGTTTGCGCCCCGGTCGTCCGGATGGAGCGGGCGCCGCCTGTTCCGCCGGCTATTTCGACCGCCGGATCGCCCGGACAAGATCGCCGCCGAGGGCGATGAGGGAGGTCAGACCGACGATCTCCGCCCAGCGGACGGCCGACAGAGGCACCGTGCGGAAGACCCCGCCGCCGAACTCGACGATAAACCACTGGCCCAAACCGATAAGCAGCAGCACCATATAGAACATCCTGCTGCACTCGGGACGGCGGAAGACCGAGTGTCGGGTCTCGAAACCGCGGGCGTTGAAGAGGTTCCAGAACTGCAGGAAGACGAACGTGGTGAAGAAGAGGGTCAGGTGTTCGACCGTCAAGGCGCCGTCGAGCCACTGCCAGCGGAGCAACATCCCCAGAAGGACCGCAACGAAGACCGAGCCGCAAGCCAGAATCGTGCGCCCCATCGCCGGAGTGATGATAAACTCGTCGCGTCCGCGCGGACGGTCGGACATCACCTCGGGGTCGGGAGGCAGCGAAGCCAGCGCCATGGCGGCGAAGGTATCCATGATGAGGTTGACCCAGAGGATCTGCACCACGGTCAGGGGCAACTCGGTGCAAAAGACGACCCCCGCCAGCACCACCACGATGGCGGCGAAGTTGATCGTCAGCTGAAAGAGGACGAAACGCTGGATGTTGCGATAGAGCGAACGCCCCCACATCACGGCCGTAGCGATCGAGGAGAAGGAGTCGTCGAGCAACGTGATATCGCCGGCCTCCTTGGCCACCGAGGTCCCCGAACCCATCGACAGACCGACATTGGCGAAGTTGAGCGCCGGGGCGTCGTTGGTGCCGTCGCCCGTGACGGCCACCACCTCGCCGCGCTGTTGCAGCAGGCGCACCAGACGCTGTTTGTCCAACGGCCGCGCACGGGAGATCACCTTCAGGTCCTGCACGCGCGCAAGCAGCTCCCCGTCCGTGGCGGCGGCGAACTCCGCACCCGTGATGCTGTTGCGACCGGGGGTGTCGGTATCGCTCCAGAGACCGATGCGGCGAGCGATCTCGAGGGCCGTGGCGGCGGTATCGCCCGTAACGATCTTGACCTCGATCCCCGCCCGGCGGCAACGGTCGACGGCAGCGGGAACCTCCTCGCGCACCGGGTCGGAGATGGCCGCAATGGCCTCCATCCGCAGGTCGCCCGAAGCGATCGCTTCGGCACAGGTGCGGGCCGCAGTGGGTTTCGACGCCAGGGCCAGCGTCCGCATGGCGCGTTGCTGAAATTCGGCCAGCCGGGCCGATACCGCATCCGGTCCCACCGCACAGCTCCCCTCGGCACAGGGTTCGGGACGACACATCGCACGCACGATCTCCGGAGCCCCCTTGACACAGAGCAGGCGGCCCGCCGAGGGGCTCTCGATCAACGTGGCCATATATTTGCGTTCGGTGGTGAAGGTCAGCCGGTCGACGATCCCGGTTCGGCGGCGAAGCGCCTCGTAATCACCGCCCCGACGGCGCAGCCAGTCGAGCAGCGCGCCCTCGGTCGGATTGCCGATCGGGCGGCCTTCGCGGTCGAGGAATGCGGTGGTATTGAGCGCGATCTGTTCGTGCAGCGACGACTCCGCCGTCTCGCGGCAGCGCACCAGCTCCTGCACCCGCATCCGGTTTTCGGTCAGCGTGCCCGTCTTGTCGGTACAGATCACCGTCACGGCGCCCATCGTCTCGCAGGCGTGCATCTTCCGCACCAGATTGTTGGTCTTCAGCATCCGGCGCATCGACATCGCCAGCGACAGGGTGATGCTCATCGGCAACCCCTCGGGCACGGCCATCACGATCATCGCCACGGCCACCATAAAGCTGTTCAGGACCGTTTTGGCGATCTCCATCCAGCCCTCCTGCCAGCCGCCTTCCAGCCACAGCTCTTTGACGGTCACCACCAGGAATATAGCACCCGAAAGCGCAAAACCCACCTTGCCGATCCATTGCGACAGGCGGGTCAGCTGACGGTTCAGCGGCGTCGGTTCGCCGCTCTCGACGGCCGACAGTTCGGTCACGCGGCCCGCCTCGGTGGCATCACCCACCTCCGTCACCACCATCGATCCGTAACCGTCGACCACGGTCGTGCCGCGCAGCAGGCGGTTCGAGGGATAGGCGGCCTCCCGGTCGAAGTGTGCAGGATCTGCGGTTTTGCCCGTTTCGCTCTCGCCCGTAAGGGTCGATTCATTGACCCTCAAGGCCAAAGCCTCCACCAACGTGCCGTCGGCGGGGATCGTCTCGCCGCTCTCGACCAGCACGAGGTCGCCCACCACCACCTCGCGGCGCGCCACGGTCCGCACCTCGCCGTCGCGACGCACCTTGACGGGCTGCCGGTCATTCACCCGGTTCAGCCGGCGAAACCGCCGCATGGCGTCCCACTCGAAGGCAAAACCCACGCACGTGGCCAGGATGATGGCGGCAATGATCCCGACGGTCTCCGTAAAACGGCCGTCGACAAAGGCCACCGCCAGCGACAGCAACGCCGCCACCAGCAGGATCCGGATGATCGGATCGCGGAACTTGTCCGACAACAACCGCCACGCCGAATCGTCGCGGGGCGGCGTGATCAGATTCCATCCGTGCCGGGCGCGGCTTTGTTCGACCTCTTCGGAGGTCAGGCCGGGGTAAAGGTCGTCGATCATCGGGTTACACGTTGAATTGCCGGATCGAGGCGTCCAGGCGGATCGCGATAAAAAGAAGGGTCGTAAAGGCGATCAGGGAGGAACCGCCGTAACTCATGAACGGCAGCGGGATACCCATCACCGGAACCAGACCGATCGTCATGCCGATGTTGACCATCACGTGGAAAAGCAGGATCGACGCCACACAGTAACAATAGATGCGGCCGAACGACTCATTTTGGCGTTCGCCCATGCGCATCAACTTGAAAATCAAAGCGCTATAACAAAGCAACAGAGCCATCGAACCGGCGAAGCCCCACTCCTCGGCCGCCGCGCAGAAGATGAAGTCGGTGTGTTTCTCGGGCACGAAACCGTACTGAGTCTGCGTGCCGTTCATGAAGCCCTTGCCCGTCACACGGCCCGAACCGATGGCGATCTGCGCCTGGCGGACGTTGTAGCCGAACTTCACGGGGTCGTCCTTCAGCCCCAGGTAGACCAAAATACGGTTCTGCTGGTGGGGTTTCAGCTTGTCGAAGATCGCCCGCGTGTTGGGCAGCAGCACCATCGAGCAGAGAAAGAGCGACGCGATGATCAGCAGGTTGTTCATCCGCGCACGGAAGGCATAGAGTACCGCGCCGACGGCCGCAGCGACGGAAACCGTCAGCAGCGAACGGTAGAGCGTCAGCCACTCCCACCGCAGCATCCATCCCACGGCGAAAAACAGCAGCGTCGCCGCCGCCAGCGAGGCCAGCGCCACGATATGCTGGCGGATGTGGGCCTCCATCATTACGCTCGAGAGCATACAGATCAGGATCACGGCCACCAGCAGCACCCACGGCGTGAGCAGAAACGAGACCAAAAAGAGCACCGCGATCAACACCAACGGAATACACAGCCACTTGTTGAGTCCCTCGCGGTAAAGGACGAAGACGAACGAGCAGAGCACCACGCCCGAACCCGTATCGTTTTGCAGCACGATGATGCCGAGCGGCAGTCCCAGCAGCAGGGCGATCTTGACCAGATCCGAGGGTTCGGAGATCGAGAAGCGCGATTCGCTCATCATCCGGGCCATCGCCAGCGCCGTGGCGATCTTGGCCACCTCGACCGGCTGCCAGCGGAACGACCCGAACGAGAACCAGGCCCGTGCGCCGTTGACCTCGCGGCCGAAGAGCAGCACCGCCAGCAGCAGCGCGATACCCGCACCGTAGGCGATATAGGCCCACTTGTGATACATCGAGGCGTCGATCAGCAGCACCGCCAGCGCCACCACGAACGACGCGCCCATCCACAGCAGCTGTTTGGTGTGGAAGTTGGCGAAGGCGAAGAAGGGTTCGACGGCATCCTGGCTCGACGCCGAGGTGATGTTCATGAATCCGAAGCCGACGATCAGGAAATAGAGCACGACGGCCCACAGATCGACGCCACGGAAGATACCTGTACGATCATTTTCTGTCATAAACGGGATAATAAATGGTCATCTCCTTCACCCGCTGCAGCAGATCCTGCCGGCGAATGGTGTCGGTCAAATAGTACTCCTCCAGAAGCGAGGCGATGGGCAAAGCGGCCGCGGCGCCGAAACCGCCGTGTTCGACATAGACCGAGATGGCGATGCGGGGGTTGTCCTTCGGGGCGAACGAGAGGAAGGTCGAGTGGTCCTTGCCGTGGGGGTTCTGGGCCGTACCCGTCTTGCCGCAGACGTCCAGCCCGGGCAAACGGGCGCCGCCCGAGGTTCCGGCTACGTTGACACCCATCCACATGCCCTCGACGATGGGTTCGAAGTGCTTGGGCGAGACTTTGGTATAGTGGCGCTCGTAGAAGCGGCGGTCCAGCGAATCCTGGCCCTCGATGCGCTTGACGATGTGGGGGATGTAGTAATAGCCGCGGTTGGCCACGATGGCGGCCAGGTTGGCCATCTGCAACGGCGTGCAGCCCAGCTCGCCCTGACCGATCGACAGCGAGATGACCGAGAAGGGCGACCAGCGTCCCCGGTGGATGCGGTCGTAATAGTCGTGGTCGCGAACCAGGCCGTTGCCCTCGCTCAAGAAGTCGGAATCCAGTTTGCGGCCGAAACCGAAGCTCCGCACATAGTCGTACCACACGTCGTAAGCCTCCTGGATATTCTTATACCGTCTGTTTTCCAGTATGTTACGGAACACGTAGCAGAAATAGGCGTTGCACGAATTGGCCACGGCGGCCCGCAAATCGAGCGGCGAGGCGTGCGCGTGGCAGGCGGGTTTGCCGCCGTTCGGCGAGTAACCCTTGTGGCAGGGGTAGCTGTTTCCGGGCGTCAGCACCCCCTCCTCCAGACCGACCAGGCCCTGCACCAGCTTGAAGGTCGATCCCGGAGGATATTTGGCCGAGACGGCACGGTTGAAGAGCGGGCGGCGTTTGTTGCCCAGCATCTCCATATAATTGTTGCCGCGCTCACGGCCCACCAGCAGGTCGGGGTCGTAGGTGGGCGACGAAACCATCATCAGGATCTCGCCCGTCGAGGGTTCGATCGCCACGGCGGCGCCCACCTTGCCCGCCATCAGCTCCTCGCCGAGCTTTTGCAGCCGGATGTCGATCGTCGAGACCAGATAGCGGCCCGCCTGCGGCAGGGTGTCGAACTGGCCCTCCATATAGGAACCTTTAGGGGTTCCGTGGGTGTCGACCTCGGTGATCCGCACCCCCTTCTGTCCGCGCAACAGGGATTCGTAGGCCGACTCCACGCCGTTGGTGCCGATATAGTCGCCGCGCTGGTAGTAGTCGTCCTCGGCGCGCTCGAGCTGCCGCTCGCTGATCTCGCTGATGTAACCCAGGAGGTTGCCGCCCACCTGCATCGGATATTCGCGGACGGTGCGCGAGACCATGTAGAAACCGCGGAAGTTGTGTTCGTCGAAACGCAGCTTGTCGTTGATCGATACGAAGTTGGCCACCAGCTTCGGAGCCCGCGGAGCCATCGCGGCATCATTCAGCTGCCGGATCAGCTTTTTTTTCGAGATGTTCAGGATCGAGCACATCAGCATCGTGTCGAAACCCGTCTTGTCCATATTGCGGTGGATGACCATCAGGTCGTAACACTCGCGGCTCTTGACTAAATACTCGCCGTTGCGGTCGTAGACCTCGCCGCGGGCGGGATAGACCACCTCGCGGCGCAGGACGTTGCCGTTGGCGAGCGCTTCGTAGCGCGTGTCGACGATTTGCAGATAGAACAGACGCCCGGCGAGCGTCAGGAAGAGCACCAGGACGACAACATAGAGCGTCAGGCGACGGGCATGGCTTTCTTGCGGATTCATAAGGGTTGAGGCGTTTTGGGAATGACGATTCGGGTGACGGCCGTGATGTAGGCGACCGTAACGGCGGCACCGGCGACGGTGCGCAGCAACGTATAGGGCAAGTGCTCCCACGACAGGGCCTCCAGGAGGAAGAACAGGGCGTGGTGCAGGACGACAAGTGTCACGGTATAGCTGAAATAGAAGGAGTTGCCCAGGCGGTAACGCGAGGGGATTCCGCTGTCGCGCAGTCCGTCCTTGCCGTCGAGCCACTCGATGAGCGGCCGGCGGAGGTAGGCCACGGGCAGGGTCGCCAGCGTGTTGAGTCCGCAACCGCCCGTCAGCAGGTCGACCGTCACCCCCGTCAGCAGGCCGAAGCCCAGCACCGCAACGGGAGCCAGCTCCAGCGGCAGAAGGAGGATAAAGGCCACGTAGACCAACGGATTGAGCCACACGCTCAGCATCAGGTGGTCGAAAAAGAAGATCTGTGTCGCTATGCAGGCGATCCAGAGCAGGATATATCGTGAATTGCGATCCATAAAACTGTCCGGCTATATAAGGGGTCCGACCAAAGGTTGTCCGACTGAAAGTTTTCCGATTTAAGGGGTTTCGACTAAAAATTTTCCGACTAAAGGGTTCCGGCTACTGGTGGCGGCGCTTGATGCGCTCCTCGAGGGTTTCGATCTCGCGTCGGTCGCGCTTGCGCACCAGAAGCACGTCGCGAAGTCCCGTGATGTCGACCGCCAGGCGCACATCGACACGGTATTGGGTCTGCGTGGGGTTCAGCTCGAAACGCTCGACCGTACCGATAGGGATATCCTGCGGGAAGTAGTCCGAGTGTCCGGTCGAGAGGATCGTGTCGCCTAACCGGGGGGTGGCGTACTTCGAGAGTTCGGTCAGGCAGACGTGGTCGCGGTCTTCCCCCGTCCAGCCGATCGAGCCGACCTGTTCGCCGCCGTTGAGCAGGCGTCCGCCCGTGCGGAAGTCGCGGCTGATGATCGACAGCGCCGCGGCGTGGTTCTTCTCGCTGTAGACCACATAGCCCGCCATCGCGCCCGACGGCGAGAGCACGGCCATCCCCTTTTGGATTCCTTGCGCCGTGCCGCCCTTGAGGATCAAGTAGTTGTTGCCGGCATTGATGCGGGTGGAGATGACGCGGGCCGTGGTGTAGAGGTACTCGCTCTGGCGGAGGCTGTCGGTCAGATAGGCGGCCAGCCGGGCCTGTTCGTCGGCCGAACGGTAACGTTCCAGCTCCTCCTCCAGTTCGATCAGCCGGCAGGTCAGCCGGCGGTTCTCCTCGCCCAGCGCCCAGTAGTGGCCCCAGCGGGTATAGAGTCCCTGCACGCTCCCCGTAACGCGGGTAATGCGGGTCAACAGTCGGGCCTGGGCATAGACGGTCGAGTGGCTGTAATAGAACAGCGCAGTCACCTCCGCCAGGAGAAAGAGCACCACCACATAGATGCTCCGTATGAATTCGAAGAGTTTACGCACGGTAATCGAACTCCACAAGATCCATCGGCGCCGGCCCCGCTTTTGCGGCGGTTCCGCACCCCGATCGGTTGTTTTTTTGTTAATTATCTTCGGTTAATGCAGGCGGGCCTCCATCGAGTCCGCCCCTTGCTCCTCCACGGCGGTCGACCGTCGTTCGGCCCTCCGCTTCCGGTCGGCCGACTTCGCAAGAGGTTCCCCATCGCAGGCCCCGGATCTTTCCTCCCGTCCGGCGCCATACGCCAGGCCTGTTTTATTGCAGCACCCGCCCGACAAGGTTTGCAAGAGACCTCCGGTCGCCGTACCCTTCGGGACAAGGAATGCACACGTGCAGCCGCTTTCGGCCCCACTTTCCGGCTCCCCCCGGGCCTTTCCAGCCACCCAGGTTCTCTTTCCAGCCCCCGGGTCCTTTCCGGCCACCCAGGTCATCTTTCCAGCCCCCCCGGGTCCTTTCCGGCCCCCAGGTCCTCTTTCCGGCTCCCCGAGTCCTTTCCGGCCCCCGGGGTCCCACGGCCCCTCTTTCCGGCCTCCGGTCCTTTAGTGGGAGGCGTTCAGGAGGAAGGAGAAGTTGTTGACGTTTTTCAGGGCGATGCTCGTACCGCGCACTACGGCACGCAGCGGATCCTCGGCCACGTGGAAGGGGATGCTGGTCTTCTCGCTCAGACGGCGGTCCAGGCCGCGGATCAGCGCGCCGCCACCCGACAGATAGATACCGTTCTTCACCACGTCGGCGTACAGCTCGGGCGGCATCTGGCCCAGCACCCTCATCAGCGCTTCGTCCAGCTGCATGAGCGACTTCTCGAGCGAGTAGGCGATCTCGTTGTAGTTCAGCGACACGGTCTGGGGCAGCGAGGTCATCACGTTGGGACCGGTGACCAAGAAATCCTCGGGTTTGTCCTCCAGCTCGGGCAGCGCGGCACCGATGGCGCACTTGATCTGCTCGGCCGTACGCTCGCCGATACGGATGTTGTATTGCTGACGCACGTAGGACTGGATGTCGCTCGTGAAGACGTCGCCGGCCACCTTGATCGACGCCGAGCAGACGATGCCGCCCAGCGAGATGCAGGCGATTTCGGCCGTACCGCCGCCGATGTCGATGATCATGTTGCCCTCGGGCGCCTGGACGTCCAGACCCGCACCTAAGGCGGCGGCCATCGGTTCGTAGATCATGTAGACCTCGCGTCCGCCGGCATTCTGGGCCGAGTCGCGCACGGCACGGATCTCCACGTTGGTCGAACCCGACGGGATGCCGATGACCATGCGCAGCGAGGGCGAGAAGAGCGACCCCGAGGTCTTGACCTTCTTGATCATCCCGCGAAGCATCAGCTCGGCGGCGTTGAAGTCGGCGATCACGCCGTCTTTCAGCGGACGGATGGTCCGGATGTTGGGGTTGACCTTGCCGTCCATGCGCTTCGCCTCCATGCCCACGGCGAGCAGTTTGCCCGTATGGGCGTCGAGCGCGACGATCGAGGGTTCGTCGACAACCACCTTGCCGTTATAGATGATCAGCGTGTTGGCGGTGCCGAGATCGATCGCCAAGTCCTGCGTCAATGATAAAAGTCCCATTTATTGTATTTTTAAAAATTAAAAAATATTGATTTCCAACTATTTAAGATTCTGCCTCGCCCCGCGTCGTCCGGTTCTTTGCCGCTGCCGGAACGCCGGGTCGGATCTACACGGCAAAGGTAGTAAAAAGAGAGAACAAATGAAATAGGTCGGGCATTCTTTTTTCTCATTTTTTTTGCGTACTTTTGTCTACCGAACAGACACATCCCAAAGTATGAACTACAAAATTGACTCCGGCGCACGCTGCGCCGTCATCGGTTACGGAAGCTGGGCCACTGCTCTGGTCAAGGTACTCGCCGAAAACGAAACCCGTGTCGGCTGGTACGTCCGCAACCCCGAGGTCCTGGAGGGCCTCTGCACCGAGGGCCGAAACCCCAAATATCTCCCCGACGTACAGTTCGACACCCAGGCCATCGCCCCCTCGGACGACCTGGATGCCGTGGTCCGCGAGGCCGACCTGATCGTCCTGGCCGCCCCGTCGGCCTTCCTGAAACGCTTCCTCGAGCCGCTGACCGTCCCGCTGAAGGACAAGTTCGTCGTCTCGGCCGTCAAAGGCATCATCCCCGACGACTATGCGACGGTCGTCGAGTGGCTCACCGCCACGTACGGACTCTCGCTCGGACAGATCGGCATCGTCACCGGACCCTCGCACGCCGAGGAGGTCTCGCTGGGCCGCCTCTCCTACCTCACGGTCGTCTGCGCCGACCCCGACAACGCCCGCACGCTCGGGCAGAAGATCGCCACGGACTACATCAAGCTCTCCTATTCGACCGACCTCTGCGGCGTGGAGTATGCCACCGTGCTGAAAAACATCTATGCCATCGCCGTCGGTCTGGCCGTCGGACTGGGTTACGGCGACAACTTCCTGGCGGTCCTGATCTCCAACAGCGCCATGGAACTGGAGCGTTTCCTCTCGCAGAGCACCCCCGCCGAGCGCAACATCCACGCCTCGGCCTACCTGGGCGACCTGCTGGTAACCTGCTACTCGATCTACAGCCGCAACCGCACGCTGGGGCAGCTGATCGGCCGCGGATGTTCCGTGAAACGGGCCCAGAACGAGATGACGATGATCGCCGAGGGCTATTACGCCGCCGACTGCATCCGCCATGTCAACCGCCGTTACGGCGTTCGGATGCCCATCGCCGACATGGTCTACGAGGTGCTCTACCAGCGCGCCTCGGCCCGCAAAGCCATGAAGGCCCTCACCGCCAAGCTCCATTAGAGACCCGGAAAAACCGCAGAAACAAACCATTGCACTCACCATAACCGATACTTCCCGTTCATCACCCTAAAGAGAGGCCCGCAGAGAGACGTATCTATCGATGCACGCAAAAAAATTGTAAAAAAAAGCGAATAACGCAGATCATAAAAAACAACCAAAAATTCATACCACTATGCAGATCAAACTGGATATCTCCAAGTCGGGCGTCGTGCTGACCCCCGAGATGAAATCCCAAGCCCTCGAGGCCAACGCCCTGGTACACTCGGGCAAAGGCAAAGGCAACGACTTTCTGGGCTGGGTCAACCTCCCCTCGTCGATCACGGCGGCCGACCTGAAGGCCATCCAAGAGGCGGCCGCCAAACTGCGGGCGCAGTCGGACGTGATCGTCTGCACGGGCATCGGCGGCTCGTATCTCGGCGCCAAGGCCGTCGTGGAGGCCATGAGCAACCCCTTCGCCTACCTCAAGAAGGGCGAGAAGAAGAACCCCACGATCCTCTTCGCCGGTCAGAACATCTCGGAGGACTACACCGCCGAGCTGCTCGACGCACTGAAAGACCACGATTTCTCGGTGATCATCATCTCCAAATCGGGCACCACGACCGAGCCCGCCATCGCCTTCCGTATCCTGAAGGCCGAACTGGAGGCCCGCTACGGCAAGGCCGGAGCCGCCGAGCGCATTGTCGCCGTGACGGACCGTGCCCGCGGCGCACTGAAGAAGCTCTCCACGGACGAGGGTTATCCGACGTTCGTGATTCCCGACGATGTGGGCGGCCGTTTCTCGGTCCTCACGCCGGTAGGTCTGCTGCCGCTGGCCGCCGCAGGGGTCGACATCGAGGCTTTGGTGGCCGGCGCCTGCGCCATGGAGGCCGCAACGGCTGACGGCGTGCCCTTCGACGAAAACCCCTCGGCCGTCTACGCCGCCGTCCGCAACGCCCTCTACCAAAGCGGCAAGAAGGTCGAGATCCTGGCTTCGTACGAGCCCAAGCTGCAATACATCGCCGAGTGGTGGAAACAGCTCTACGGCGAGAGCGAGGGAAAAGAGGGCAAGGGTATCTTCCCCGCCAGCGTCACCCTCACGGCCGACCTGCACTCCATGGGCCAGTACATCCAGCAGGGCGAGCGCATGCTGATGGAGACGGTGATCTCGGTAGGCGAACCGGCACACAAGGTGGTGATCGAACCCGACGCCGAGAATCTGGACGGTCTGAACTTCCTGGCCGGCAAACGCATCTCGGAGGTGAACCGCATGGCCGAGCTGGGAGTACAGCTGGCCCACGTCGACGGCGGCGTGCCCAACCTGCGGATCGAGATCCCCGCCATCAACGAGTCGGTGCTGGGCGAGCTGATCTATTTCTTCGAGAAGGCCTGCGGCATCAGCGGCTACACGCTCGGCGTCAATCCTTTCGACCAGCCCGGCGTGGAGGCCTACAAGAAGAACATGTTCGCGCTGCTGGACAAACCCGGTTACGAGGAGGAGTCCAAAGCCATCAAGGCCCGTCTGTAAACCCGAACAGGGAGCGAGCCGCATGAAACGTTTGCTGTCGCTGCTGGTTGCGCTGCTGGTCGTCACGACCTCGACGGCGCAACCCGGCTATGTGCCGCCGGCCGAGAATCTCGCCGCGCGGCAGGCCTTCTCCGAAGCCCGCTTCGGCATCTTCCTCCACTGGGGCCTCTATGCCATGCTCGCCCGCGGCGAGTGGAACATGACCCTGCAGAACCTCCACTACCGCGAATACGAACAGCTGGCCGGCGGCTTCTGTCCGTCGCATTTCGACGCCAAAGCCTGGGTGACGGCCTTCCGCGAGGCCGGAGCACGTTACATCTGCTTCACCACGCGCCACCACGACGGATTCTCGATGTATCACACTGCGCAGTCGCCCTACAACATCGTCGACGCCACCCCCTTCGGCCGCGACGTGGTCCGGGAGCTGGTCGAGGAGTGT
>CAZHMX010000010.1:28580-29533 GCA_964533725.1 uncultured Alistipes sp.
GTGTCACCGCCAGGGGCTGCGCGTACACTTCTATTACTCGCTCATCGACTGGTGGCGCGAGGATGCGCCGCGCGGCCGTACGGGTCTGGGCACGGGACGTCCCGCCGACAAGGCCGACGCCGACGCCTATTTCGCCTTCATGAAGGCCCAGCTCACCGAGCTGCTGACCTCCTACGGCGAGGTGGGGGCGATCTGGTTCGACGGCGTGTGGGATCAGGACCGGAATCCCGGTTTCGACTGGCGCCTCGACGAACTCTACGGACTGATCCACCGCCTGCAGCCGGCCTGCCTGGTGATCAACAACCACCACCTCGCCCCGCTGCCCGGGGAGGATGCGCAGACCTTCGAGCGCGACCTGCCGGGTGAAAATACGGCCGGGCTGTCGGGTCAGGCCGTAAGCCGTCTGCCGCTGGAGACCTGTCAGACGATGAACGGCTCGTGGGGTTACAGCATCACCGACCGCAACTACAAGAGCTGCGACGAGCTGATCCGCTATCTTGCGGGTGCGGCAGGCCGCGGCGGCAACCTGCTGCTCAACATCGGCCCGCAACCCGACGGCACCCTTCCCGCGGCGGCTCTGGAACGGCTGTCGGGGATCGGCGAGTGGCTGCAGGCAAACGGCGAGACGATCTACGGCACGGAGGCGGGTCCCGTCACTCCGCGCACGTGGGGCGTGACGACCCGTCGCGGCAACCGGATCTTCGTCCACATCTTCGACTGGCCCGACACGGAGCTTTTCGTCCCGCTGCGCGGCGAGCGCATACAGAGCGCCGCACAGTTCGGCGGCGGCAGGATTCCCTTCCGCCAGGACAGCGAAGGAGTCGTGCTGACCTTGGGCGAACGTCCCGCCACGCCGGATTTCATCGTCGAACTGACGGTAAAATAACGGCGCTGCTCCTGATACGACTGTCCTCCTTGGGCTGGTGATCCAGCCCAGCCGGACGGGCGAACCC
>CAZHMX010000011.1:0-29490 GCA_964533725.1 uncultured Alistipes sp.
ACATCGTCAAGGCGCTGGCCGCAGGCGGCGACTGCGTGATGATCGGCTCGATGTTCGCGGGAACGGAGGAGGCTCCGGGTGAAACCATCATCTACAACGGCCGCAAATTCAAATCCTACCGCGGTATGGGTTCGATCGACGCCATGAAGGCGGGTTCGGCCGACCGCTACTTCCAGAAGGGCTGCGAGGGGAATATCAACAAACTGGTCCCCGAAGGCATCGTGGCCCGTGTACCGTTCAAGGGTCTTTTGAGCGAGACGGTCTACCAGTTGGTGGGCGGCATCCGTTCGGGCATGGGCTACTGCGGCGCTCCGGATATCAAGACGCTGCAGACGGCCCGTTTCATCCGCATCACCTCGTCGGGCATGCAGGAGAGCCACCCCCACGACGTAGCCATCACGCGCGAAGCGCCCAACTACAGCATGGAGCACTAAAACGATGGCACGCCGCAAGTTACACGGGTCGGTCTACCTCTTCACGGTAGCCTATGCCGCCTCGATCGTCTTCTGGGCCCTCGCTCCGTCGCTCCGACGGCTGTATGTGGCCCTGGCGGCCCTGGCCCTGCTGGTGCTGTCGGCGTGGCTGACCCGCAAACCCCAAAAGGAATAACCTCATTCTATGGAAAAGATACTGATTCTCGACTTCGGTTCGCAGTACACGCAGCTCATTGCCCGCCGTGTGCGCGAACTGAACGTCTATTGCGAGATTCACCCCTGCACGCATATCCCCGAACTGGATTCGTCGGTGCGCGGCGTGATTCTCTCGGGCAGCCCATGGTCCGTACGTGACGAGCGGGCGCCCCACCCCGACCTCTCGGCTTTCAAAGGCCGTCTGCCGCTGCTGGGCGTCTGCTACGGTGCGCAGTACCTGGCCCACGCCTTCGGCGGACGGGTCGAGGCCGCCGCTCACCGCGAGTACGGCCGCGCCATGCTCACCGTAGGCGATGCCGCCGACCCGCTGCTGGCCGATCTGCCGCAACAGACGCAGGTGTGGATGTCGCACGGCGATACGATCACCTCGATCCCCGACTCCTACCGTGTCATCGCCAGCACCGAGGATGTCCGCGTCGCGGCCTACCGTATCGACGGCGAGCCGACCTGGGCCATCCAGTTCCACCCCGAGGTCTACCACTCGACCGACGGCAAACAGCTGCTCAAGAACTTCGTGGTCGGCATCTGCGGATGCGCGCAGAGCTGGACGCCCGACAGTTTTGTCGAGAGCACCGTCGAGGAGCTGCGCGCGAAGTTGGGCGACGACCGGGTGATCCTGGGACTCTCGGGCGGCGTGGATTCGTCGGTGGCCGCCGTGCTGCTGCACCGGGCCATCGGCAAGAACCTCTACTGCATCTTCGTGGACTCGGGCCTGCTGCGCAAGAACGAGTTCGACGAGGTTCTGGAGTCGTATAAGGGCATGGGTCTCAACGTCCGCGGCGTGAAGGCGCACGACCGTTTCTTCGGCGACCTGGCGGGTGTCAGCGAACCCGAGAAGAAACGGAAGATTATCGGCCGCGACTACGTCGAGGTCTTCAACGACGAGGCCCAGACGATCGAGAACGTCCGCTGGCTGGCCCAGGGAACGATCTACCCCGACGTCATCGAGTCGATGTCGGTCAACGGTCCTTCGGCCACGATCAAGTCGCACCACAACGTGGGCGGCCTGCCTAAGGATATGAATCTCAAGGTGGTGGAACCGTTGCGCCTGTTGTTCAAGGACGAAGTCCGCCGCGTGGGCCGGGCTTTGGGCATCGATCCGCTGATTCTGGGTCGTCATCCGTTCCCGGGTCCGGGCCTTGCGATCCGGATTCTGGGCGATATCACGCCCGAGAAGGTGTCGATTCTGCAGGAGGTCGACAAGATCTATATCGACGCCTTGCGCTCGTGGAATCTGTACGACAAGGTATGGCAGGCGGGTGCGATCCTGCTGCCGGTGCAGAGTGTCGGCGTGATGGGCGACGAACGTACCTACGAACGTTGCGTGGCGCTGCGTGCCGTCACCTCGACCGACGGCATGACGGCCGACTGGGTACACCTCCCCTACGAGTTTTTGGCTTCGGTCTCGAACGACATCATCAACAAAGTCCGCGGCGTCAACCGCGTAGTCTACGACATCTCCTCCAAACCCCCCGCCACGATCGAGTGGGAGTAGCGGCGGTGCTGTCGCCTTCAACAAAACGCCTTCGGAGTCACCGAGGGCGTTTTTTTATACATTTTGCCCTTATGCCGTGCGAATTACATATAAATTGCTATCTTTGCAGAAAATAGTGACAAACCCAAAAAAATAAAATTATGAAGAATCTTTTGCGCGTATTCCTGTTTATCTGTTCCGGTTCGGCTTTATTGGCCGTTACGGAAGCCGCGGCCCAGACCTATCCGCAAAGCGGCGTTGTGCGTATGATCACGACGTCGGCTTCGTCGCCTGTGATTCCGGTGGCCGGTGTCAAGGTGGCTGTGGGCAACAACGTCAGCAAGGCCACGGACAGCGACGGTGCCTTTAGAATGAACGTCACCCGGCAGTTCAATGTGAACGGGGTTATGCCGGACGATGAATACGAATTGGCCCTGCCCACCCGCGGCAAGACATACCACCAGTCGCAGAACGATCTGGATGTGGTCGTGATCACGAAAGCGCAAAAGGAGGCGGTATCCAAGAAGGTCTACGACAAACTGCAATCGGATTACAAACAGAAGATCCAGGAGTTGCAGACGGCGCGTGACGAGGCGAATGCCCGGGTGCGGGCTTTGAAAAAAGCCGGTCAGGACTTCGCGACGATGGAACGGCAGCGGGACAGTTTGCAGAAGCTGTTGCTCGACTATCTCAACAATATGGACAGTTTCGAGGAGAAGTTCGACGCGTTGTCCGATCAACTGGCCATTACGGATTATCGGTCGTTAAGCGAGAAAGAGCAGCGGGTCTATGAGATGCAGATCAACGGCGACTGGGAGGGTCTTGCCCGGTTCTATGACGAGATCATGCACGGCGACATGGCGCGTTATCTGAAAGATGCCGTAACGTTCGAACGTCGTGCCTCCGAACTGCAACAGCAGGCCGAGGAGGAACGCAAGATGCGTTTCCAGGATGCACTGAATCATATAGAGGCTTTGAAGATGCAACACCTGAACGACTCCGTTTCGACCTGTTACCGTATCCTCACCGATGCCGCCCCCGACAACTGGGAGTATCTGAATGCCGCCGGAAAGTTTGAAAGCAAATATATGGCTAACTATTCCCAAGCGTTGACCTATCATGAGCAAGCTCTCCGCACTAATTTGGTTGACAGTCTAATAGCTGAAAGTTATAATAGTATTGGTGTAATCTATGGTGATCAAGGCGACTATGCCCGAGCTTTGGAACAGTTTGAATGTGCGTTGAAGATATTTTTGTCTTTATTTGGCGAGAATCATCCGGGAGTCGCAGCGAGTTACAATAGTATCGGTTGGGTGTATTCTTCTCAAGGTGACTATAGTCGTGCTCTGGAGCAGTATTATGCAAAAGCTTTGAAGATAAATTTGTCGGTCTATGGTGAAAATAATCCTGCATTAGCCACGAATTACAACAATACTGGGTTTGTGTATTTCTCTCAAGGTGATTATATTCGTGCGTTGGAGCAATATGAGAAAGCATTGAGAATAGAATTGTTAACGCTTGGTGAGAATCATCCAAGTATTGCTTTGACGTATAATAACATTGGCTCGGTATACCAAATTCAAGCTAATTATCCTCAAGCTATGATACAATATGAAAAGGCGTTGGCGATCCTTTTATCTGCATGCGTTGAGTGTCATCCGGCTGTAGCTACGTGTTGTAATAATATCGGTGCTGTGTATTATTTTCAGGGGGATTTTATTCGTGCTTTGGAGCAATTTAAAAAATCTTTAGAAATACGATTATCTGTATATGGAGAGCATCATCCAGCAGTAGCTACGAGTTATAATAATATCGGTTTAGTGTATTCCTCTCAAGGTAAATACAATCGTGCTTTGGAACAATATGAAAAGGCATTGAAGATTTATGGGGATTTTGTACCTGAAAATCATCCTGCAATATTGAAGCTAAAGAGAAATATTGAAGCCGCAAGAAGCAAGTTGCAGCATGAGCGCATATAAGTTTTTTGCATTTATCTCCTACCGCCATGTCGATGCGAAGGCGGCCAAAAGGTTGCAGTCGCTGCTGGAGTGGTACAACCTGCCGACGGATATTCGGGAGCAGATCGAACGGCAACAGCAACCCCGGGAGCATGAGTCCGGGGAACTGCCGCCGAAACGGTTTAAGGTCTTCCGCGATGCGGACGAGTTGACCGGCGGAGTCCTGAGCGAGGAGTTGCAGAAGAAACTCGACGAGTCGAAGTTCTTGGTGGTGATCTGTTCGCCCGCCTCGGCTCAGTCGAAGTATGTGGGCGACGAGATCGCCTACTTCCGCAGCAAGAAGGGCCGCGAGCGGAGGATCATCCCGTTTATCATCGACGGCGCGCCCCATTCGGACCGCGAATGTTTCCACCCGCAGCTGACCCTCGGCGGACTGGAGTTGCTCGGGATCGATGTGCAGGCCGAGGAGGGCCTCCCCCGTTGGGTGCGTTTCCCCGGTTGGTCGTATCTCGACTGGCGCACGCGTTTCCACAAGGCGTTCATCCGTTTAGTGGCCTGCATGCTCGGTTTGGATTTCGGTGTGCTGTGGTGCCGGCGCCGGCGGACGTTGATCCGACGGGCCGTATGCGCCGCCCTGCTGGCCATAGCTGTGGCGGGTACGATCACCCACTACGCCCGCAAAGCCTACCGCGAGCGCCCATTCGATTCGGCTATCACGTTGCATGAGGCCGGACCGCAAACCCCGCTGCCGCTCAGCGCCGACGGACGCGACACGCTCTACCTGCATCTCGGCGCGAAGGATGTGCGCCGGTTGCCGGTCCGTTCGTTGCGGGAGCGTCTGCCGTTCCCCAATATTCCCGGGCGTTACCGCAACCGGCCGGTCCGTGTGGTGTGCATGGCCTTCGGTTGCCATACGCTGGACACGACGATCTGCTTAAGCGACGATATCGCGCTCGGCATCCGCCGCAATCCCGAGACCTTCGGCCGTATCCGCCACTATGTGATGGAACCCGACGGCGAAACCCCCGTCGTCGGCGCGGTCTTCGATTTCGGCAGCGGCATAACGGCAACGACCGACGCACAAGGCCTCTTGGATGTCCTGATCCCGCTGCAGGACCAGCGGCCCAACCGTTACCCCGTGAAAATCACCCACAAATCCCGCGAACGAACCATAGCCTTCCAGCCCGAACTGGACCCCAACCTCGACCGTTCAGAGCCCGGCACCATCCTTCTGGAGCGGATCCGCTGACGTCGCAGGCTGTTGTCGGCATCGCCGTCCGGGCGGGGATGCGCCGCGGCCGCAGCCGACGGCCGGCGGGTCGTATTGTCGGACGTTGCCGTCCTGGCGGATAAACCCTCCCCGACGCTGCCTGCTCCTCCAATCCGCCGCCCGTGCTTTGCTCTGCGGCTCAAATGCGGAGGTAAGGCGAAAATTCTGCGGCGGAACGACCCGGATTTCACGCAATTTTTCGTATCTTCGCCTCATAAAACAAAAGTCTTGATTATGGGCAAGAAAAAAACTGCAAATCCGTGGCGGACGCTCCGCGTGACGCTCGCCTGGCTCTTCTTTATACCGACTACCCTGCTGCTGCTCGACTTCACGGGGACCATCCACGCCTGGGCGGGATGGATGGCCCACGTGCAACTGCTGCCGGCCATTTTGGCCCTCCATTTCGGCATCGTGGCGGCGCTGGCGGTGCTGACGCTGATCTTCGGGCGGCTGTATTGCTCGGTGATCTGTCCGTTAGGGGTCTTTCAGGACGGTGTGGCCCATGTGGCGGGACGCCGGCGGAAAAACCGCTACGCGTGGACGCCGGCCAAACGGTGGCTGCGCTACGGGGTGCTGGCGGTTTTTGTGGCCCTCCTGCTGGCCGGAGCAACCTCTCTGACCTCCCTTATCGCCCCTTACAGCGCCTACGGGCGTATGGTCTCCGCCTTGGTGCAACCGCTCTGGATGTGGGGGAACAACGCGTTGGCGTGGATGGCCGAACGGGTCGACAGCTACGCCTTCTATTCGGTCGATGTGTGGATGAAATCGGCTGTTACACTGGCGGTTGCGGCGATTACGGCCGTGACGGTATCGGTGCTGGCCTGGCGCGGCGGACGCACGTGGTGCAACACGGTCTGCCCGGTGGGTACGGTGCTGGGCTTCGTGGCCCGGTTCTCGTGGCTCCGACCCGTGATCGACACCTCCAAATGCAACGGCTGCGGCCTCTGCGCCCGCAATTGCAAGGCCTCGTGCATCGATTCCGCAACCCACACGATCGACTACAGCCGTTGCGTGGCCTGCATGGATTGCCTCTCGACGTGCAACCGCGGCGCCATCTCCTATGTCCATCCGAAGACGAAGCAGAAACTCGCCGACGCCGACACCTCGCGCCGTAACTTCCTCACGGGCATCGGTTTGCTGGCCGCCACGACGGCCGTTAAGGCCCAGGAAAAGCGGGTCGACGGCGGTTTAGCCGCGATCCTCGACAAGAAGGTTCCCGAACGCAACACCCCCATCGTTCCGCCCGGCGCCCACAGCCTGAAACACCTCGTGCAACACTGTACCCGTTGCCAGCTCTGCGTTTCGGTCTGCCCGAACGGTGTTCTGCGGCCGTCGGGCGATTTCGAGAGGCTGATGCTGCCCGAAAGCTCCTACGAACGCGGCTACTGCCGTCCCGAGTGCACCCGCTGCGCCGACGTCTGCCCCGCCCACGCCATCCGTCCGATCACCGCGGCCGACAAATCCGCCATCCAGATCGGTCACGCCGTGTGGATCCGCGAAAACTGCATTCCGCTCACCGCGGGCGACCGCTGCGGCCACTGCGCCGACCACTGTCCTACGGGTGCCATCACCTTGATACACAGCGACCCGAAAAACGAAGAGTCGCCGAAAATTCCCGCCATAAACACCGAACGCTGCATCGGTTGCGGCGCCTGCGAGAACCTCTGCCCCGCACGTCCGTTCAGCGCCATCTATGTCGAGGGCCACGAAATGCACAGAACGATTTAACGGAACGCAAGATCATGAAAGACAACAACATAAAGAGAGAAAACGAGATCGGTCGCCGCGATTTTCTGTTGCGGCTGGGTGCCGGAGCTGCCGTTACGGCTGCGGCGCTGACGGGTTGCAGGAATCCCCGTTCGGTCGTGGGTGCGACTCCCGGAACCGACGTCCCGACCGAAGGGATGACCTACCGCACGAACCCCACGACGGGCGACCGCGTGTCGATCCTCGGCTACGGCTGCATGCGTTGGCCGACGCTGCCCAATACGGACGGCGAGATCGATCAAGAGACCGTTAACCGATTGGTCGACTATGCGTTGGAGCACGGTGTGAACTATTTCGACACCTCGCCCGCCTATTGCCGCGGCTTCTCGGAGCGGGCCACGGGCACCGCCCTCAAACGCCATCCGCGCGACCGCTACTATATCGCCACGAAACTTTCGAACTTCTCGCCCTCGACGTGGAGTCGCGAGGAGTCGCTGAAGATGTATCGCCGTTCGTTCGCGGAGCTTCAGACCGACTATATCGACTATATGCTGCTTCACGGCGTGGGCATGGGCGGCATGGAGGCGCTTCACGGGCGTTACCTCGACAACGGCATGCTGGACTTCCTCCTGGAGGAGCGTCGCGCCGGCCGCATTCGCAATTTGGGTTTCTCCTATCACGGTGATATCGAGGTATTTGACTGGCTCCTGGCGCACCACGACACCTATCGTTGGGACTTCGTGCAGATTCAGCTGAACTACGTCGACTGGCGCCACGCCAAGGAGGTCAACAAACGCAATACCGACGCCGAATACCTCTACGGCGAACTCCAGAAACGGGGCATCCCCGCCGTGATTATGGAACCGCTGCTGGGCGGCCGTCTGTCCAACGTCCACGACCATATCGCCGCCAAGCTCAAGGAGTACGAACCGGCGGCCAGCGTCGCCTCGTGGGCTTTCCGTTTCGCGGGTACGTGGCCCGGGGTGCTGACGGTCCTGAGCGGCATGACCTACATGGAACACCTGCAGGACAACCTGCGTACCTATTCGCCGTTAGTGCCTCTGACAGAAGAGGATAAGGAGTTTCTGGAGCAAACCGCACAGCAGTTGCTGCGCTACCCCACGATCCCCTGCAACGACTGCAAATACTGTATGCCCTGCCCCTACGGATTAGATATTCCCGCCATCCTGCTGCACTTCAACAAGTGTATCAACGAGGGAAATATGCCCTCCTCGTCGCAGGACGAGAACTACAGACGGGCGCGCCGCATCTTCCTGATAGGTTACGACCGCAGCGTTCCGCGTCTGCGTCAGGCCGACCGCTGTATCGGTTGCCGCCGGTGTGTCGAACACTGCCCGCAGAGTATCGACATCCCGCGTCAAATGCGCCGTATCGACAAGTTTGTCGAGGACCTGAAACAGGGCCGCGAATTTTGATCCGACAAAACGATGAATGCACGTTTAAAGCCTGCGATAGAGCGACTTGCGGCCGAAAACCGCACGCTGGTCATAGAGAATGACGGCCGGATGCACGACTTTTTCGGGCGCGGCGTCGGCGATCTGTGCCGTCTGCTGCACGAGGAACCCGAACTCTTGCGCGGCGCGTGCGTGGCCGACAAGGTCGTCGGGCGGGCGGCTGCGGCGCTGATGATCGCGGGCGGCGTCCGTGCGCTCCATACGCGGGTGGTGAGCCGTTTGGCGCTCGATCTCTTCGCCCGATACGGCGCGACGGTCGAGGTGAATGCAGACGAGGTGGTCGACCATGTGATCAACCGCACGCAGACCGACTGGTGTCCTTTGGAACGACGCTGCGCCGACACGCAAACGGTCGAGGCGTGCATCGAACGTATCGATTTGTTTATGAATGAGTTGCGGACAAAGCGCAACGTTTGAAAAAATATTGTATCTTTGTCCGGCAGAATGAATGGTAAAAAAGACTTAAAAATAAAGACGATGAAAAAGATAGTTCTTGCAAGCGCCCTGCTCTCATGTGTCGCTCCGACCGCCGAATCGTGCGGCGCGGGCGGTTCCGGCGGCGCGCAAACCGCAGATGTTCAACCCGATGTCTATTTGATTCGCGAGATCACTCCTGCGAATTTGGTGCGGATCTACGAGGCTTTGGGCCGCAAGGCGACAGGTCGTGTCGCGGTTAAACTCTCCACCGGCGAACCGGGCGGCCACAACTTCCTCCAGCCCGCCCTGATTGCCGACCTCGTGCGCACGGTGAACGGTACGATCGTCGAGTGCAACACGGCCTACGGCGGCGGTCGCGCCCGCACGGAAGACCACCTCAAGGCTGCTGCCGACCATGGTTTTACGGCCATCGCCCCTGTCGAAATCATGGATGCCGAAGGCGAAGTAGAACTTCCGGTTACAGGTGGCAAACACCTTGATAAAGACATTGTTGGTACGGGTTACCTGAAGTATGACTTTACATTGGTGCTCTCCCACTTCAAGGGTCACATGATGGGCGGTTTCGGCGGTGCGCTGAAAAATATCTCGATCGGTATCGCCTCGTCGAACGGCAAGGCCTGGATCCACTCCGCCGGCCGGACGACCGATCAGAAACGCGTTTGGAATGAACTCCCCGCACAGGACGATTTTCTGGAGTCGATGGCCGAAGCGGCCAAGGCGATTATCGACCACTGCGGAGATAATATCCTCTATATCAGCGTTGCAAATAACCTTTCGGTCGACTGCGACTGCGATTCGCACCCCGCCGAACCCAAGATGGGCGACATCGGCATTCTGGCCTCGCTGGATCCCGTGGCACTCGACCAGGCCTGTGTCGATCTGGTCTACGCCTCCGAAGACGAGGGCAAGGCCGATCTGATCGAGCGCATGGAGTCGCGCCACGGCATCCACACGCTGGAACACGCCGCTGCGCTGGGGTTGGGAAGCCGTACCTATAATTTGGTTGAAATAAAATGAATAAAACAATGAATAACAATGCCGTAAGACTCTACACATACGATTGTCGCGAGTCGAAAACCTGGCTTTATGCCGCACTCTTTGTCGCAGGCAACATCCTGCTGCCTCAACTCTGCCACCTCGTTCCGCAAGGCGGTCTCCGCCTCCTGCCGATCTATTTCTTCACGCTCGTCGGTGCCTACAAATACGGCTGGCGCGTGGGACTTCTGACGGCCGTGGCCTCGCCGCTGATCAACAGCGCCTGCTTCGGCATGCCTGCACAGGCAATGCTCCCCGTTATCTTGCTGAAATCGGTGGTTCTGGCCCTCGTGGCCGGCTTTGTCGCGCAGCGCTGGCAACGTGTGTCGCTGCCGCTGCTGGCGGCTGTGGTGGCAACCTACCAACTCCTCGGCGGTTTAGGCGAGTGGGTCATCATGGGCTCTTTTGCTGCCGCACTGCAAGACTGGACGATCGGTTTCGGCGGAATGCTGTTGCAGATCGCCGGCGGTTATATGGTTATTAATTATCTGTTGCGTAAATAGTTATGAATAAGTTGCTGTTTATAGGCGGTCTGGGGTTACAGGAGATCCTGGTTATCGCGCTGGTGATTTTGCTCTTTTTCGGAGGCAAGAAGATTCCCGAACTGATGCGCGGCCTGGGCCGCGGCGTCCGCTCGTTTAAGGAGGGGATGAACGGCGTCGAGGACAAGGCCGACGACAAGAAGAACGAGGAGAACGACGCGCCCAAAGCCTGACGATGAGTTCCGACAAGGCGACGTTTTGGGATCATCTGGACGAGTTGCGCGGGGCGGTGTTTCGCTGCCTGGCCGTGGCTTTGGCCGTGACCGTGGTGCTGTTTTGTTTCAAGGAGCAGCTTTTCGAGGTGGTACTGGCACCGTCGAAAAACGATTTTGTCATCTACCGCTGGATCTCGGCAATCGCTGGCGGAAATATACAATTCTCTGTACCACTGATTAATACGGGGTTGGCGCGGCAGTTTATGATCCACATTCAGATGGCGTTCTGTGCGGGGATCATCGCCACTTCGCCCTACCTTCTCTACCAGCTTTTCCGTTTCGTCTCGCCTGCGCTCTACGTTGACGAGCGGCGCTATGCCACGCGGTTCGTCGGTTGGGGGTACCTGCTCTTCTGGGCGGGGCTGCTGGTGGGTTATTTTTTGATTTTCCCGCTGACATTCCGGTTTTTAGGAACCTACCAGGTGACTGCATCGGTCGACAACCTGATCTCGCTGGACTCCTATATCTCGACCCTGCTGACGATGTGTCTGGCGATGGGGATTGTCTTCGAGATCCCGATTCTTTGTCTGCTCTTCGCGCGTATGGGTTTTCTCTCGGCCGCCTTTATGCGCCGTTACCGCCGTCACGCCATCGTGATCATCCTGATTGTAGCCGCCATCATCACACCCACCTCCGATGTGGTGACCCTTTCGCTGGTCTCGCTGCCTATGTGGCTGCTCTACGAGGGCAGCATCTGGCTCATCAAATAACCCGGACCGGGAAGCGCCGCGCGGCAAGGGGCGGGGGCCTATCCCGCCCCGACAAGCGCAGTCGTATCAAGATACGACTGTCCTCCTTGGGCTGGTGGTCCAGCCCAGCCGGACGGGCGAACCCGAACAATGATATTCTGACACAAAAACAGCGCGCTTCATAAAAAGCGCGCTGTTTTTGTGTGTTAGAACGGGAGATCGTCGGGATCGTCGGCGGGAGGCGTTACCGGAGGCTGCGGTTGTACCGGAGTATTGTTCGGATTGGAGCCGTAACCGTAGCCCGAACCCGGGTAGGTGTTGTTCCCGCTGTTCTGGTTGTTGTAGCTGCCCGAATTGTTGTATCCGCTGTTTTGATTGCCGTATCCGTTATTCTGGCCGCCGTTGGGGCTGTTGTACTGGCCGTTGTTCTCGCGGCGGCCCAGCAGCTTCAGCGTCTCGGCCTCGATCTCGGTCGAGGTGCGTTTGTTGTTGCTGCTGTCGGTCCACTCGCGCGTACGCAGGTGGCCTTCGATGTAGATCTGCGAACCTTTGTGCAGATAACGGTCGGCCACGTCGGCCAAACTGCGCCACAGGGTGACGGTGTGCCACTCGGTATGCTCGCGAGTCTCGTTGGTCTGGCGGTTGAAGATACGCTCGGTGGTAGCAACGCGCAGACGGGCGACTTTGGTGCCGCTCTCCATCGTGCGTACGTCGGGGTCCATGCCTACGTTGCCGACCAGGATTACTTTGTTTATCATATATTATATAAGTGTTTTGATCATTTCGCGGAACAAAAGCTGCATGTTGCGGCCCGCCTTGCGGCCCTGGCGCTGTACATCCTCGTGGTCGCCCACCTCGTCGCTCAAACCGCAGTTCGTGATGACCGATACGCCGAAAACGGGTACCGACATATGGCGCGCCACGATCACTTCGGGGACAGTCGACATACCCGCCGCATCGCCGCCGATGGCCTTGAAATAGCGGTATTCGGCCTGCGTCTCGAAGGTCGGACCCGTGCCGCCGACGTAGACGCCGTATTGCAACTTGAGTTTTTCGGCCTCGGCAATGGCCGTCGCGCGGGCGATCAGCTCCTTGTCGTAGCAGTTGTGCATATCGGGGAAACGGGGTCCCAGCTCCTCGATGTTGGGACCGATCAACGGATTGGGCAGCAGGTTGATGTGGTCGGTGATGACCATCAGGTCGCCCACGCGGAACGTCGGGTTGATGCCGCCCGAGGCGTTCGACACGAAGAGGTAGCGGATGCCCAGAAGTTTCATCACGCGGATGGGCAGCGTGACGTCAGCCATCGACCAACCTTCGTAGTAGTGGAACCGTCCCTGCATCGCCACCACGCGCACGCCCTCGACCTCGCCGAAGATCATGCGGCCTTTGTGGCCCTGCACCGTGGAGACCGGGAAACCCGGGATATCCTTGTATTCGATCGAGCAGGCAACGTCGATCGAGTCGGCGAAATCGCCCAGACCGGTACCCAAAACGATACCCACCACGGGGTTATAGTCGGCGCTCTTCTCGCGCAGGAAGGCGGCCGTTTGCTTAATTCGTTCTAACATTGTTCTCAAGTTTTTGGAGGAAATCGGATTTGGAATTGTCGATAAACGAAATGTTGATCGGCACGTAGTAGAGTTTGCGGCGCACGATGTCGGGCACCTTGGCGGGGTTGAGCAGCTTCACGGAGTCTTTCTCGGTGGTGAGGATGATGGCTCCGGGGTGCTGATCGAGCAGCTGGACCAAACGGTTCATGTCTCTGCGGCGGTAGATGTGGTGGTCTTCGTAGCGCACGTCGAGCAATACCTTGTAACCCGCTTTCAGTCCGTTGACGAAGGAATCGGGGTTGCCGATACCCGACAGCGCAATCACCGCCGTTCCGGGTTTAATCTCCTGTATGTCTGCATCTTCAGGGAATACGGGCTGCGGGCGGAACGACTCCGTGCGGGCGAAATAGACATCCTGGTAGGCCATCTTGATCAGTTCATTCTGCCAGATGCGGCGCTCGATGGGCATGATGTTTTCCGGGCATTTGGTCACCACGAAATAGGTGGCGCGGTGCAACTGTTCGGGCAGATCGCGCAGCGTGCCGGCAGGCAGCAGACGGTCGTTCTGGATGGGGCGTGTGGAATCGATCATCACCACGTTGATCTTCGGCTCGACGTAGCGGTGCTGGAAGGCGTCGTCGAGGATCACCAGGTCGATTTCGGGGTGTTCCTCGCGGATGCGGCGGATACCCTCGACGCGTTTTTCGCAGACGGCGACCACGATATTGGGGAATTTGCGTTTGATCTGCAACGGTTCGTCGCCCACTTTGCAGTAGTGCATATTGGGTTCGACTTCGAGATAGCCTTTGGTACGGCGTCCGTAGCCGCGCGAGAGCAGCGCGACGTTGTGGAATCGGGCCATATAGCCGATAATCATCTCGGCCATAGGGGTTTTTCCGGTGCCGCCGACAGTGATATTGCCCACGCAGATGACGGGGATATCGAATTTGTGACTCTTGATCAGTCCGCTGTCGAACAGATAGTGCCGGAAGCGGATAGCGAGTCCGTACAGCCAGGCGGCGGGTATGAGGAGTAGTTTCAACATCAGTTTCGTACAAATACGGTCTTATCCAATTTCCAAAGGTAGGGATAATCTGCGGATTTGCCAAAAAAAACGGAGCGAAACTTATTATAAAAGGCGAAAAAAGGAAAAAAACACGGTGCGGGCGGGCCGGAGAATAAAAGCAGCCGTTGATTTTATAAAAATTTGTTCTCTCTCTTTTTTTTTGTATCTTTGTAAGTGATGTAAGGATTTCTCGTTTTTATGGCAAAAAAGGTTTTTCGAAATATTTTAGCGTTTTGCAGTGAGTATAAAAGTGTTATACAAAAGATTTTTGTAGTACTTATAACCGGTATTTCTCCGTATTTCTACCAATGGGGTGTTTTTCAGGATCATCCGTTTTTATGTTCGATAGCCGGCCTGTGTGTCGTGGTCGCATTTTTTTTGCTGTTGTATATGCTTACGCATGGCAAATTCAATTTCAACAATGACAATTTTTGCTACTATACGATCACGAGTCGTTTGCCGTCGATTTATAAAAAATATACCGGAGAGAACTGGACCGTAAAGGATCCGATAAACGAATCGACTTTGTGGGACAGCAACAGGTGCAGCATCCTGCCCAAGAATAGCCAGCTTAAAAACAGCCAAAAATATAATGAACTTTATCGGACGCTGGTAGGCGAAAAACTGGAAGGTTTTACAAGCCTTGAAGAGGTGTTTCAAAATGTGGATTTCCTGACGGCTGAACATTATTTCTATTACTTATTATACAAAAAATTCCGCGAAAACCGCAACGACCTATGCGCTCAATTTTCTGGAACAGAAAGAGATATAGCGGAACATGATCCATACTATAAAACCAAGATGGATTCTTTGCAGGAAGAACCGGTAAAAAAAAGTCTGGAAAAATACGGGAATTGTAATATCACAGATTTGTCAACCCTGTTGATCCATGGTGTCGGGGCCAACACGTCGGATCTGTCGCAAGAGGGAGCGCATTCCGATGTGGTGAATGAGCCTCATATCAAGCCCAATGAATCTGACGACGTTAACAAATACGTCGAAAAATTAGAAGAAAAGAGACAAAAAGGCGGAAAGGTTAAAGTGGATATTCTGACCGACAATTGCGGGTTGGAGTTATTGTCGGATATCGAGTTGGCGGTCTTTCTTCTGAAGAACGGATTGTCGGATTCCGTCGTGTTCCATGTTCGCGTTTTGCCGCAGTATGTGTCTGATGTGACGAAGAATATGTTTGTGGACGATTTCGAGCAATTGCTGGGCCGACTGGAGGATATGAAGTCGGAGGGGATGGATGACTTCGGCCTGCTTGCGGATGTGCGGAAGTATATGAAAGGAGAGCAGATCTGTGTTAAGGAAGACCTGTTCTGGAATTTGCCGACGTATTACTATAAGCATAAAGCAATATTTACGGAAATAATAGGGACGAGTGATTTGGTGATCGTGAAAGGTGATCTGAATTATCGTAAGTTGGTGGGTGACAAGGATTATTATTCGCTGTTCTGGTTCCGGTACAGGGTTCGGAAAATAGGTTATCCGGTATTGGCTTTACGTGCAATCAAGTCATCCTTGGTGGATGTAGGCAGTTCACTGAAAAAGCGGAAAACACGCCGTAATATAATACACAATATAAATGGATTAAACGGCGATTACGGTGTGATCCGTTTTTATGACGGGTCGAACTCGGATGGTGGCCGCGAATAGCTTAGGGTGAAAAAGACCCGTGAATTTGTACAACGCGATCCGGAGACGGAGGAGAAGAGATAAAAAAATAAATATTTAATACATAATAGAATAGAGAATGAAAATCTGTAAAAAAATACTTTTTGCGGCGGTGCTGGCGGCCTGGGCCGGCTGTGCGGGGCAGCGCGGTGAGGAAACGGGAGGCACAGAGGCCGAAGCGGAACAGGCGCCGGCGAATATCCTTTTCGGGATCAACGCCGATGATTACCGTGTCGAGACGGCCGAGATCGGGACAGGTGAGACGCTCGGGGCGATTCTTTCGCGTTACGGGGTCGACGCTGCGACTATTGACCGGCTCGACCGCAAGGCCCGCGAGGTCTTTCCGCTGCGCAATATCCGTGCGGGGCGGCCCTACACGGCCTTTATTCACGAGGATTCGCTCTTTACACCCCACCTCGACTATCTGGTCTACGAAAAATCGATCTCGGAGTATGTGGTCTTCGGGCTGCACGACCGCGATTCGATATCCATCGCGCCGGGACAGAAGGAGTTCCGGACCGTGCGGCAGAAAAGGAGCGCCGTCATCGAATCGTCGCTCTGGGGGGCGATCATGGAGGCCGACCTGCCCTATGCGCTGGCTGCCGAAATGGAGGATATCTATCAATGGACCGTCGATTTCTTCGGCATTCAGAAGGGCGACAGCTTCACGGTGATCTACGACGAACGCTATGTCGACACCCTTTCAGCCGGCATCGAGCGCGTGTGGGGCGCGAAGTTTACCCACGGAGGCAAGGTCTATTACGCCATCCCGTTCCGGCAGTCGAACAAAATCCAGTACTGGGAGGCCGACGGGGCCAGTCTGCGCAAACAGATGCTCAAGGCGCCGCTGAAATTCACGCGGATCAGTTCGCGGTTCAGCCGCGCGCGGCTGCATCCCGTCCACAAGGTCTACCGTCCCCACTTCGGGGTCGATTATGCCGCGCCCAAAGGGACCCCCGTGCATGCCGTGGCCGACGGCGTGGTGACCTTCAAAGGCTGGGGCGGCGGAGGCGGCAATACGCTGAAAATCAAACATCCGGGCAACCTGATGACCGGCTATCTGCACCTCTCGGGTTTTGCCAAGGGCATACAGCAGGGGGCGCGCGTGTCGCAGGGGCAGCTGATCGGTTATGTCGGCAGCACGGGAACCTCGACCGGTCCGCACCTCGATTTCCGTGTCTGGAAAAACGGCACGCCTATCGACCCGCTCAAGATCCCGCAGGAACCCGCCGAACCGATCGCCGAAAAGAACCGCGAGACCTTTGGCTTCGTGCGCGACCGCGTGGTGGCCGAGTTAGAGGGCGAAGTGGCCGATTCGCTGAAGATCACGCAGCTGGATTCGCTCCTTATCCCCGAGGTCAAACCGCAAAATACGACCGAAAATGGAAAATAGTCTCTTGCATACCGGAGTGGTGATCGTCGCCGGAGGCAACGGCCGGCGGATGGGCGGTCCGCTGCCCAAACAGTTTCTGTTGCTGGAAGGATTGCCCGTGCTGGCGCATACGATCCGGAATTTCGCACGGGCGCTCCGCGGGGCACCGGTCGTGGTGGTGCTGCCGGCGGACTGGATCGACTTCTGGCGCGACTATGCGGCCCGTTTCGAGGTGCCGCGGCACAAGGTCGTGGCGGGCGGCCCGGAACGTTTTTACTCGGTGCGCAACGGAATCGAGGCCTTGCCGATGGATACGGAGTGGATCGCCGTGCAGGACGGGGTGCGGCCGTTGGGCAGCGTGGAGTTGATCCGACGTACGGTGCAGGCGGCGCAGCAGACCGGGGCTGCGGTGCCGGTGGTGGCGGCGACGGACTCATACCGCCGTGTGACGGAGGAGGGCGGCAGCGAAGCGGTCGACCGTGCGCCGTTGCGTCAGGTGCAGACGCCGCAGGTCTTCCGCGCGGGCGATTTGCGCTATGCCTACGAACAGGCGCCGGATCCCGCGTTTACGGACGACGCCACGGTGGTCGAGCGGACGGGGGTCCGGATCACCCTGTGCGAGGGCGAGCGGACCAACCTCAAGATCACCACCTGCGAGGATCTTGTCTGGGCCGCGGCGATTCTGGAAGAGCGCCGCATGCGCGAAGAGGAGCTCCGCCGGTCGGAGGCCTGCGGAGCGCCCGAGGCATCCGACACAGCCGGCCGGACCGCCGCAGAGGCTGCACGAACCGCAGAAAACAACCCCGAAAACGACTCCGCAGATGCAACGCTTTAAGTATCGTTTCAGCCGCAGAACGCTCTGTATATCGGCGATTTATCTGTCGGCCTATGCCCTGTTGGCCTGGGGGCTGTACCGGCTCTATGAGGGCGGGTATTTTTCGGCGTGGTTTACGACGATCGTGGCGGCCTTCTTCGCGCTGATGTCGCTGTCGATTCCGCGCAATATCCAAATCGACGAGCAGACGCTGTCGATCCGCTGCCTGCTCGATCTGACGGAGATACCGCTCGCCGATATCGTATCCGTGCGGCGGGTGGAGCCGCGCGAAATGACCTGGATGTTCCCGATATTCGGCGTCCTCGGATTCTTCGGCTATTACGGCCACTTCCTCGATCTGAAGCAGCTGGCGCACGTGCGGATCTATGCCACCGAATGGCGCGACTTTATCGAGATCACCGACGTTTACGACGATGTCTGCTATGTGGCCGGTGTCGATGTCGAGGCTTTGACCGAGGCGCTGAAGCAGCGGCCGTCGGCTTAAGTCCGGCCCGGCTCGTCGGGCAGCAGTTCCGTGCGGTCGTCCAGGTAGCGCACCTTGAAGATGTGGACGAAATAGATGAATAGCGACAGGAGCAGCGGCCCGAAGATAATCCCGACAAAACCGAAGAGCGACAGGCCGATCAGCACCCCGATGATGGTCACCAAGGGGTGTGTGTCGGCCAATTTGCGTTGCATGATAAAGCGGACGACGTTGTCGACGTGGGTGATGACCACCAATCCGTAGGTCATGAGTCCGATGGCCGCGCCCCAGCGGCCGAGTGTCATCAGATAGAGCGACACGGGACCCCAGACGATCGCCGCGCCGAAAACGGGCACCACCGTGGCGATGCAGGTGACCAGACCCCAAAATACGGGGTCGGGTGCGCCGAAAAGCAGGTAGCCGATGTAGGCCACGCCGCCCTGGATCAGGGCGATCAGGGGGATACCGATGGCGTTGGACTGGACGATCCGCCGCACTTCGCGCAGGATGATCCATGTGGTCTCGGGGTCGAAGGGCAGCAGGCCGCGGCTGTAATCCTCCATCCGCCGGCCGCCGATAAGCATGAAATAGAGCACGAAGAGCAGGATCACCACATTGAAACCGAAGTGGACGATGGCGCCGACGATCTGTTGTCCCATCCGCGGCAGCGAGGCCATCAGGGCCGTGATGTTCACCTCGTCCAGCAGGTCGTAATTCGTGCGCAGCCGGATCATCTCGGAGAGCGCACGCACGGGGGCGAAAAAGGTCTCCGGATCGGCGATGATCTGTTGCAGTTTGTTCACCACCAACCAGATAATCCCCGTGATCGGAATCAGAAAGAGGATGAACGCCTCGGTTACCAGCAGGGCCGCGGTCGTGGAGCGTCGCCAGCTGTGGCGTTGGGTAAGTCGGAAAAGCTGGCCGCGCAACAGCACATAGATGGTGGCCGCACCGAGCAATCCGCCCAAAAACGGCCGCACCACCACGAACAGCGTGATGCCGATGCCTACGATCAGCACGAAGAGCGAATAACGCCGGTAAAACTCCTTGAATTTAGTCATAGCCTCCCGTCGAGAGCAAGATATATGCCGCAGGTCGGATCCGGGTATAGGATTTTCGGCGAATTATCGCTAACTTTGCGGCGGTCGCAGGCGGCAATCCGCCCGTGTTCCCGGGGCGTGTGCGAACAGGCTGCCGATGTACAAAGGTATAGAACAACGGATCATTCCGTGCAAAAAGGTACAAAAACATGTTGGATTCAGTTTCACTTTTCAAGCGGATCTATCTGAAGCTGCTGGGGCTTCAGGTGACGGTCGGCACGCTGCTGCGCGTTGTCCTGCTCTTCAACGAACAGACCACCGAAACGGGCTTTACCGCCGGCGAGTGGCTGCAGATCTTTCTGGTCGGCGCGCTGAACGAGGCCGCCGCCTTCACCGTGGGCTTTGCCGTGCTGTGGATCTTCTGCCTTACGGTCTTCGAACAGAAATACAGCAGGCCCTGGGGCTATCTGTTCTTCGCGCTGCTGGTCGGCTGGTGGGGTTACGTAACCTTTTGCAACACGATCTTCGACGAGTACGGCAGCGTCGTCCCGCGAATCGCCTCGGGCGTGATCGGCTACTGGGCGGTGAGCTTCGGCGTGCGGCTCTTCGTGCCGCGCATGCGCGACGGCTGGACCCGCGGGTGGCTGGTTGCGCTGCTGGCCTGCTACACGGGCGGCATCGTGATGAATGCCGTTTCGGAGTGGTTCTTCTGGAGCGAGTTCGGCGTGCGCTACAACTTCATCGCCGTCGACTATTTAGTCTATACCAACGAGGTGGTGGGCAACATCATGGAGTCCTACCCCATCGTCCCGATCGTCGCCGTGCTGCTGGCCGTGACGGGCGGTCTGGTGTGGTGGATGTTCCGCCGCGAGATCGCTTCGTTCAAAGCACTGGGCGAGGGGCGGTGGAAACCGGTCGGCTCGGCGGTCTATGTCGTGCTGGCGGCCGCATCGCTCGCGATTCTGCCCGCAACGGCCCGGCTGCAAAACGGCAGCAACGTCTATGTCAACGAGTTGCAAGCTGCCGGCGTCTATAAATTTTATGAGGCTTTCCTCAAAAACGAACTCGACTACAAACAGTTCTACCCCACGCTTCCCGACGAGGAGGTCGCCGCCGAGTTGCGCGCCCGCTATGGCAGCGACCGGGGCGTTCACCGAGTGATTGAGGCCGGCAGCGTCGAAGAGCGGCCCAATATCTTTCTGGTGACGATGGAGAGCATGAGCGCCTCGTTCATGGCGCATTTCGGCAACACGAAGGGGATCACGCCCGAGCTGGATTCGCTCTATGACCGCGGCATCGCCTTCACGAACCTCTTCGCCACGGGCAACCGCACGGTGCGCGGCCTGGAGGCCGTGACCCTCTCGCTGCCGCCCTGTCCGGGTCAGAGCATCATCAAGCGGCCGAACAATGGCGGGCTGCACTCGACGGCCGAGATGCTCGCCGCCAAGGGGTACACGCCCCTCTATTTCTACGGCGGCAACAGCTATTTCGACAATATGGAGGCCTTCTTCTCGGGCAACGGCTATCGGATCGTCGACTCGAAGAGCTACACGCCCGACGAGATCGAGTATGCCAACATCTGGGGCGTGTGCGACGAGGATTCGTTCGACAAGGCCCTGCGGACGCTCGACGAATACACCGCACAAAATGCCGGCGCCCCCTTCTTCGCCCACCTGATGACCGTCAGCAACCACCGCCCCTATACCTATCCCGCCGGCCGGATTCCCATCCCCAACGACTCGAAACGTCGCGACGGCGGTGTGATGTACGCCGATTACGCCCTGGGCCGCTTCCTCCGGATGGCCGCACAGAAGCCGTGGTTCGGAAATACGGTCTTCGTCATTACGGCCGACCACTGCGCCTCGAGTGCCGGCAAGACCGAAATCCCGCTCGAAAAATACAACATCCCCGCCGTGATCTATGCCCCGTCGCGTTTCGCTCCCGCACGGGTCGACAAGACCGTTTCGCAGATCGACCTGATGCCGACGCTCTTCGCGCTGCTCGGGATGGGTTACGAATCCTATTTCTACGGCCGCAATGCGCTCGCCGAGGATTACGAGGGGCGCGCCTTTATCGCCACCTACCAGAATATGGGTTATCTCGAAAACGACACCTTGACGGTCCTATCGCCCGTCGACCGTGTGGAACAGTTCGTCCGCCGTCCGACCGCCGACAATGCCTGGGCGCTCGAGCCTGTCGACTGCGACCGCTCGAATCGCGCCGTCCGCCGGGCCATCACCTATTACCAGTCCTCGGCCGTCAGGAAATAGTCCGCAGGCGGTACTCCCGGAAGCATACCGCTTTCCGACACGCGCGCATCAGACGAAAAGAGCGCCGAACATGGAGGTTCGGCGCTCTTTTTCTCTCTCGGCGACGGCTTTAGGCCACCAGCCATTTGCAGAGGAAGAGACCGCCGAAGAGGAGCCACAGGTAGATGATGCCTGCCAAAGCGAAGGGTTTGGCTCCGGCCTGTTTGAACTTGTCGAGGCCGGTTTCGGCACCGAGGGCCGTCATCGCCATCGTCAGAAGAAACGTGTCGAAGTCGTTGATCACCGCATAGTGGGCCTCCGAAAGCAGACCATGGGAGGTGAGCAGCGAGTTCAGACCGATCACGGCCAGGAACCCGAAGGCGAACCAGGGCACCGAAATCTTGGTTTTGCCCGCAGCGGCTCCGTCGTCCCTCCCTTTGCGGCGCGCGAGGCAGAGGCCCATGACTAAAAGCATCGGGGCCAGCATCATCACGCGGATCATCTTGGTGATCGTCGCGCTGTCGGCAATCGCCAGGCTGCCGTCGGGGTCGAGCGCATTGCCCGCACCCACCACGTGCGCCACCTCGTGCAGCGTCGCCCCGGTGTAGACCGCCATCTGCGTATCGTCCAGGCCGATCCACCCCGCACGGTAGGCCAGCGGGTAGAGGAACATCGAGAGCGTGCCGAAGATCACCACCGTAGACACCGCAATCGCCGTCTTGTAGGGCGAGCATTTGACCACGGGTTCGGCACCCAGAACCGCCGCCGCGCCGCATACCGCACTGCCCGTCGAGACCATCAGCGCCGTATCGGTGTCCATCTTGAGCAGCCGGCCCGCCAGAAGTCCCACGGCCATCGTGCCGACGATGATGACCGTGTCGACGACAATGGCCGAGGCGCCGATCTCCATCACCTGCTGGAAGGTGAGGCGGAAGCCGTAGAGGATGATACCCAGGCGCAACAGCTGTTTCGAACAAAACTTGATGCCCGGGACCCACGTCTCGGGCAGGTGGTTGCGCAGGCTGTTGGCATAGAGCATGCCGAGGATGATGCCCACGATGAGCGGACTGAAATTCAGCGTCCGGATCCACGCGAAGCCGCTGATATGGAATGCGGCAAGCGAAAAGAGGGCGATAAGCAGAATGCCGTGCGAAACGGCGGCTTGGTCGTTGGAGATTTTCACAGTGAAAGGGTTTTATTGCCACAAAGTTAGCATGAATCGGCCAATTACGCAAAAAAATCCTGACACGACTCTCCCTCCTCGGGCTGCCGGTCCAGCCTGCGTTGTTCTTGCGGGTGTGTTTTTTTTGTGTGGGGCGTGGCGTTGCAATCGCCCGCCTCCACGCAGAAAAAACACACCCGCAAGAACAACGCATGGACCGGGGAGCGCCGCGCGGCAAGGGGCGGGGTCCTATCCCGCCCCGACGAGCGCAACCGTATCAAGACAAAAACAGCCCGATTTGTGTCGGGCTGTCTCTTTGGCGCTGGCGCTTTTTAGCAGTTCATGGCGCCGCAGCAGTGGATCACCTGACCGCTGACATACGACGAGAGATCCGAACCGAGGAAGAGTGCCACGTTGGCCACATCCTCGGGCGTGCCGCCGCGACGCAGGGGGATCTGCTTGTACCAGCCCTCCTTGATCTCGTCGGAGAGCTGGGCGGTCATATCGGTCATGATGAAACCGGGGGCGATGCAGTTGGCGCGGATGCCGCGGGGACCCATCTCCTTGGCGATCGACTTGGCCAGACCGATCATGCCGGCCTTCGAGGCCGAGTAGTTGCACTGGCCGGCGTTGCCGCTCACGCCGACCACCGACGACATGTTGATGATCGAACCGCCGCGCTGGCGAGCCATCACGGGCGTTACGGCGTGGATGAAGTTGAAGGCCGACTTGAGGTTGACCGTCAGCACGGCGTCCCACTGGGCCTCGCTCATACGCATCATCAGACCGTCCTTCGTGATGCCGGCGTTGTTGACCAGGATATCGATGCGGCCGAAGTCCTTCACGATCTCGGCGATGACCTCGTGGGTCTGTTCGAAATTGGCGGCGTTCGAGGCGTACCCCTTGGCTTTGACACCCAAAGCGGCGATCTCGGCCTCGGTGGCCTTGCCGTTTTCGTCGATTACCAGGTCGGTAAAGGCGACAGCTGCACCTTCCGATGCGAATTTCAGCGCAATAGCTTTGCCGATTCCGCGGGCTGCACCCGTCACTACGGCAACTTTTCCTTCGAGCAATTTCATGATTTTCTCTATGAATTAAAATTTTTTCGCCGCAAAGTTACTAATAATAATTCGATTTTCTTATCTTTATGCCGCAAAATGCACGTTTTCGGAAGTCGGGCACGGCAATCCGGCCCCTTCGGACTCCCCCGGAACGGAAAAACGCGCATGAAAACAAGGACAAACGCAGAGAACGAACATAAACAGACAAACTATAAAATAAAGACATGAAACGCGATTCAGAGATTTTCGGATTGATTTCCGACGAGCGCAACCGCCAGATGAAAGGCATCGAATTGATCGCCTCGGAGAATTTCGTGAGCGACCAGGTGATGGAGGCCATGGGCTCCGTACTGACCAACAAATACGCCGAGGGCTACCCCGCCGCACGTTATTACGGCGGCTGCGAGGTGGTCGACAAGGTGGAGCGTCTGGCCATCGAACGCATCTGCCGGCTCTATGGCGCCGAATATGCCAACGTGCAGCCCCACTCGGGCGCACAGGCCAATATGGCCGTCTTCTTTGCCGTGATGCAGCCGGGCGACACCTTCCTGGGACTTGATCTGGCCCACGGCGGTCACCTCTCGCACGGTTCGCCGGTCAACATGTCGGGCAAATATTTCAAGGCCGTGGCTTACGGTCTGGACGAGGCTACGGGCCGTATCGACTACGACGAGTTCGAGCGTCTGGCCCTCGAGCACAAACCCAAACTGATCGTCGGCGGCGCCTCGGCCTACTCGCGCGAGTGGGACTACAAGCGCATGCGCGAAGTGGCCGACAAGGTGGGCGCGCTGTTGATGATCGACATGGCCCACACGGCCGGTTTGATCGCCGCGGGCCTGCTGGACAACCCCGTGAAGTATGCCCACATCGTCACCTCCACCACCCACAAGACCCTGCGCGGTCCGCGCGGCGGTATCATCCTGATGGGCAAGGATTTCGACAACCCGTGGGGCTACACCACCCCCAAAGGGGTCGTCAAGAAGATGTCGCAGCTGCTCAACGCCGCCGTATTCCCCGGTATTCAGGGCGGTCCGCTGGAGCACGTCATCGCCGCCAAGGCCGTGGCCTTCGGCGAGGCGCTCGACCCCTCCTACCGCGAATACCAGCTGCAGGTGCACAAGAATGCCGAGGCTATGGCCGCCGCATTCGTCAAGCGCGGCTACAAGATCGTCTCGGGCGGTACGGACAACCACCTGATGCTCGTCGACCTGCGCACGAAGTTCCCCGAACTGACGGGCAAGCTGGCCGAGAAGTGTTTGGTAGCCGCCGATATCACCACCAACAAGAATATGGTGCCCTTCGACACGCGCTCGCCGTTCCAGACGTCGGGTCTGCGTTTCGGCACACCCGCCATCACCACCCGCGGCGTCAAGGAGGACAAGATGGACTATATCGTCTCGCTGATCGACCGCGTGCTGCAGGATCCCGAGAACGAGCAGAACATCGCCGCCGTACGCAGCGACGTCAATGCCATGATGGCCGAATATCCGTTGTTTGCCTGGTAAGAGATGAAGCAACTGCTCGATTATATGGTCCGTCTGGGCGCCAACAACAACCGCGAGTGGTTTCAGGACCATCGCGGCGAGTGGGAGGCGGTCAAGCGGAAGATCCATACGCTGGCCGAGGGGTTGATCGAGGGCATCGCCTCGTTCGACCCCGCGGTGGCGGGATTGCGCGTGCAGGACTGCACCTATCGCATCGCGCGCGACACCCGTTTTTCGAACGACAAAAGACCCTACAAGGACTGGGTCGGCGTCTTCGTCACGCCCCACGGCAAGAGTGCCGGGTATGCCGGATATTATCTCCACATCTCGCCTGCGGGTGACGATCCCTGGATCGGCGAGCACATGCTGTGGGCCGGTCTACACTGTCCCGAACCTGTGGCGGTGCGTTCGGTGCGCGAGGAGATTCTCGACAACGGCGATGAGTTCGCACGGAATATCGCCGCCGCCGAAGGATTCCGGTTGGACGAGGGCAACTGCCTCAAGCGCACGCCGCTGGGTTTCCCTGCAGGCACGCCGTACGATGCGCTGTTGCGTCACCGCGAGTGGGGCATCTGCAAGGCGCTGACGACCGACTATCTGTTGGCCGACAATCTGGTCGACCGTATCGTCGCGGATTTGCGTCCGACCTATCCCTTTGTGCGGCAGCTCAACCGCGCCGTGCAATATGCTTTCGAGGAGATGAAATAGAGGCTGTCGCACGGTCCGGCCGGCACCCTCCCGGCAAACGGCATTCCGGGTAATGCGCGGGATGTAGCGGCGCGCGACGGATCGAGACCTACATATTTATTATATACTCGTAGTTCGGCCTCTGCCGGGTCTCTCGCGCAAGCATAAATGATTGCCCCGCCGTCTTGTGTCGTGCGGGGCTTTTTTTATCCGCATCCGGGGCATCGTGCGACAAAATGGCGCAAAAGAGCGCGAAACGGAGCAGAAAATTTTGGCCGATTTTTTGCGGAACGTGAAATACTTGCCGTAGTTTTGTTATCTTTGTAGCTGTAAAACCGTGTGTCTCTATGAAAAAGTTTATTCTTTCGATTCTGGCGCTCGCCGCCGCTCTGCCCCTCCGCGCGCAGGAACCGGTCGTACCCGCCGCACCCAACGGCCATACGATCCATTCCGGGGCCTTCGCTCCCCTCTATATCAGTCCCGACGCCAAGGCTATGGCGATGGGCGGCGTGCAGATGTCCACCATCTCCACCTCGCACACCCTCTTCAACAACCCGTCGACGATCGTCTTCGCGCAGCTGCCCTATCAGCTCTCCGCCTCATATGTCCACATGAGCGACCTCGACCAATACGTCATCTCGGGTCACCTGATCTTCGCGCGCAACAACGCCCTGCAGCTCGGCTGGCGCAACTATCGCTACGACCGGGTCAGAAGCCAGGCCTTCGATCTCAACTATACCCGTAAACTCACCGAGCGCTGGTCGATGGGTCTGACGGGCCGTTACTACCACCAGAAAGATGACGCCGCCAAGCGGGATGCCGTGGCCGTTGACCTCTCGACCACCTATGTCGTGCCCCTCTCGTTCGGCGCGCAGTCCAGTTTGCGCAGCGGCGCACGGATCGGCAACCTCGGCGGCTGGATCGGCAAAGGGGGCGCCCTGCCCGTAAACTTCGCCTTCGGTACCGCCGTCGACACCTATTTCACCGACGCCCACGAACTGACTTTGGGTATCGATTTCGCCTATTTCGCCCCGAAAAATCTGATCCACGGCGGTCAGATCTCTTTCGGCGTCGAGTATAACCTGATGCAGCTCATACAGTTGCGCGCGGGATATCACGTGGGCAGCAACTCCTGGAGCAACCCCAACTACACGTCGCTCGGCTGCGGCGTGCGCTTCCTCCACCTGCGTCTGGATTTCGCCTATCTGATCGCAAGCAAAAAGACCCTGCTGCACAACTCCTACTCGTTGAGCTTCGGATTCGATATGTAGTTTGCCCGGGCGTGCGCCCACCGGTGTGAAAAGACAACCCGCAGCGTGCACACCTGACACGCTGCGGGTTATCTTTTCGGACCGTCCATGCGGCTATAACAAGCGGCGGCGGAGGGTGTCGCAGCTGCCTTCGGGATCGTGGAAATCAAAGAGCTGGGTATGGATACCCTGACGGGCTGCGGCGTCGAGGTTGGCCTGCCTATCGTCGATAAAGAGGGTTTCGGAGGGGTCGAGATCGAACCGCGTCAACAGCCGGCGATAGATCTCCGGCTCGGGTTTAATGACCGACTCCTCGCACGAGACCACCTCGCCGTCGAAATGGCGGTAGACGGGCAGACGGCGCAGGAAAGCGATAAATTCGCGCGACATGTTCGACAGGACGTAGAGCCGGTAACCTGCGGCCTTCAGTTCGCCGATCAGCCGTTCGGTGGCGGCGACGGCCTCCTGACGGTCTATGGCCTCGCGGATGTAGCGGTCGGTCTGCTCGGGAGAGGTGGCGCGATAGGCGGCCAGAGCGTCGCGTACTTCATTGTAAGTCAGCGCACCGCGGTCGTACTCGTTCCAGAAGTCGGGCATATCGGTGTAGCGTACGAACTCGAAGAAGCGCAGGAAGTCGGGATTGCATTTGCGGGGGTCGCGCGCAAAGACGACACCGCCCAGGTCAAAAACGATATTTTTCATGGGCGCAAAGGTACGGTTTTTTCGGCGAATCGGCAAGCCGGCACTCTTTTTTCGGGCGAAAGTGTCGGCGGAAGCGAAAAAAATCATTATATTTGTTGTGGTAAAACTAATATTCCCCGTTATGAAAACGTCTGCGAAAACTCCGCTTCCCATCGTCGCGGCCGACCCCTGGTTAGAACCCGTGGCCGACGAGATAGAACGCCGTCATGACCGTTATACCACCCGTTTGGCTCAGATCGAGGCGGCCGCGGGGTCGATTGTCGATTACGCCAACGGCCACCGCTATTACGGCTGGCAGCATGACGACACGCTGTGCGGCTGGTGGTTCCGCGAGTGGCTGCCCGGAGCGCAGGACGTATACCTCTTCGGCGACTTCAACAACTGGCAGCGCACGGAGCTGCGCCTGGACAAGGACCGCAGCGGCGTGTGGTCGATCTTCCTGCCCGACGCCCTCTACGAGGACCGGCTGACGCACGGATCGCTCTACAAAATCCACGTCCACGGACCCAACGGCTGGCACGACCGCATCCCCGCTTATGCCACGCGCGTGGTGCAGGACGATGTGAGCAAGAATTTCACGGCGCAGTTCTGGAACCCCGCCGCGCCGTACGACTGGCAGGGCGACGCGTTCGATATCCGCAAGGGAGGCAACCTGCTGATCTACGAGGCCCATGTCGGCATGGCGCAGGAGCGCGAAGGGGTCGGCACCTACCGCGAATTTACGGAGAAGATTCTGCCGAAGATCAAGCGCGCGGGTTACAACGCCGTGCAGTTGATGGCGGTGGCCGAGCACCCCTATTACGGGTCGTTCGGTTACCATGTGTCGAGTTTCTTCGCCCCCTCGTCGCGGTTCGGCACCCCCGAGGAGCTGAAGGATCTGGTGCGCACGGCCCACGGGATGGGTATCGCCGTCATCATGGACCTCGTGCATGCCCACTATGTCAAGAACCTTAACGAGGGAATCAACCAGCTGGACGGCACCGACGCCCTCTATTCGCGTCCCGGGCAGGCGGGCAACCAGCCCTATTGGGATTCGAAGACCTTCGACTACGGCAAAAACGGCGTCGAACACTTCCTGCTGTCGAACATCAAATATTGGTTGGACGAGTTCCATTTCGACGGTTTCCGCTTCGACGGCGTGACCTCGATGATCTATTACCACTTCGGATACACGGATTTCGATGCGCGCGAGAAATTCTTCGACGAGGGGGTCAACACCGACGCCCTGTGCTACCTCACGCTGGCCAACCGGCTGATTCACGACACGCACCCCGGGGCGGTGACCATCGCCGAGGATGTGAGCGGAATGCCCGGAATGTGCATCGCCGCCGAGGAGGGCGGCGTGGGCTTCGACTACCGTCTGGGGATGGCGATTCCCGACTTCTGGATCAAGCTCCTGAAGGAGGTTCCGGACGAGGACTGGAATATCTGGGAGA
>CAZHMX010000012.1:0-29391 GCA_964533725.1 uncultured Alistipes sp.
AGTGGGGTATGTGGTCCGTGATTTTCACGGACCACATACCCCACTCGCTTCAAGGTGTGTAAACATTGGCGCCGTCAAGAACAATCATGTTCGGGCATGCCGCGCGGCAGGGCCAAACCATTAGCCCTAAGAGCGCAGTCGCGTCAAGACGGGGCTTACAGCCAGCCGCCGTTGGAGGGGAGGTCTTTGCGGGCGGCTATGGGGATTTCGCGGGTGATGACAGTGCCGCCTACGGTGGTTTGGACCTTGAGCATCAGGGCGCCTTCGCCTTGGGCGGTGAGGGTCATCTGGCCGTTCTGGAAGGTCACGGGGTCCAATTTGAGGTTCTTGTTGGCCTCGTCGAAACCTTCGGTGTCCTGCACATAGGTGTAGGTCCGGTAGTTGCCGCCGAAATACTGGCCCAGCTCCACGTTTTTCGTCTGGCCGACTTTGAGGTAGACGGCCGAGGTACCTTTGACCGCCGCAAGCATCTTGAAGGCGTCGACGCAGCCGACACCCATCTTCTGACGGTAGGCGGGCAACGAGAGAGAGATGCCGTAGTCGGCAACGGTCTTGGAGCCGCTGTTGTAATAGACATCGATATTCCGCGCGGCGGTGAGCAGCAGCGAGCGGAACTCGGCGGGACTATATACCTTGCCCAACTGCGCGGCATAGGAGAGACCCAGGGCCGCCACACCCGAAACGTGGGGGCAGGCCATCGAGGTGCCCTGCATGAAGTCGTAGCCGTCCTTGCGGCCGTCGCGGAAGGTGACGCCCGAGGTCTCGGGATCGAGCACGGTGCTGAGAATCATACCGCTGGAGCCGCACAGTTCGTCGCCGCCCGGGGCCGTGATATCCGACCACGTGCCGTAGCAGGTGTAGTATGCCGGCAGGTAGTCGTACGCCATCGACGACACGGCCACCACGGAGGCATACGCCGCGGGCCACTCGGCTTTGTCGCCGATCTGATCGCCGTCGTTGCCGGCCGCGAAGATCACGATACCGCCGTTCAGGGGCGAATTGCTGCGCGGCGTCGCGATGAAATAGTCGATGGCGTCGCGCTCGGCCTTGCCGTAGCTCGTCGCGGTCCATGCTGCCTCCGATTTGAAGTCGTCGTAGCCGTAGCCCCAGCTGCACTGGGCGATCTGCGCCCCGCGGTCGGCCGCCCAGACGAATGCGTTGGCCGCGCCGTAGGGATTGTTGTTGCTGTCGGCGTTGGTCAGGATCTGGCACGACATGATCTGCACGCCGCGACGGTTCGCATCGCCGCCGGCGATACCGCAAACGCCTTTGTTATTGTTGTTTACGGCCGCGATCGTACCCGCCACATGGGAGCCGTGGTCGCTGTAGTTATAGTAGGTCTGGCCGTAGTACACCTCCCTCGTTTCGCCCTTCCAGTTCAGCTGGCCCGGCGTGCTGTTCCGTGCCGAGCCGCGCGTGAAGTCCGCGCCGTGTTCCCAGCCCTTGGCACATTCGGCCGCGTCGGGGTTCGTCCACATATTGCCCGCAAGGTCGGGGTGGCTGGACTGCACCGGCTCGTCGATCACCGCCACGATCACCCGGCTGTCGCCCCGCGTCAGCTCCCACGCGTTGCGCAAATTGATATCCGCACCGATCTGCGAGTCGAAATAGCTCCCCGACCCCAAGCCGTAGACCTTGTCGTTCAACCCGCCCGGGTTATGGTACGACCAGTGGTATTTGGCGTAGGTGTCGTTGACCATGCCCGCCAACGGCAGGTCCGCCTCGGCCCGCGTGGACTCCGCAGTAGCGGAGAGCGTAGCCTCCAAAGGCCGCACAGGCCGCCGCACACGCAACCGCGGCAGGCGGTTGAACTGTACGGTCGTGATCAGCTCCTCCTCCGAAAGCAGCTTCGCCGCCTCGGCCAGCGACACCTCGTCGTCGAACTCCACGCCGTACCACAGATGCAGCCCCGCAGCGCGGTGACGCTCCTCAAACCGTTCGTCGTAAGGAAACACACGGTAAAAACTCCGCACGTCGATCGCCTCCAGCAGCCGGTCGATCGACGCCTCGCCCGAACGCGTAAATCCCGAGCGCGTCGCCGCCATCTCGATCCGGTCCGCCACCTCCGGCGATACCTTCACCGCCAACGACCCCTTCAAAGCATCCGCCGGCACCGCCGGCATACCGCTCTCCCGTCGCCCGTCCGTCTCGCTCTCTATCAAATCACGGGTACATCCCCACAATACAAAAAGCGAACAAATAACCAATAAATTCTTAATTTTCAATATCTTCATAATATATATTTTATTTCTTTCCCTCATACCTATCCCCATAATACCCCCAAAGATAACTCTTTCCCCAATAAATTGCAAATATATTTGTTACCCGTCAGGACCGGAGTGTTCCCGACAACGACTGTCCTCCTTGGGCCCGTGGTCGGGCCCAGCCGGACGGGCGAACCCGAACAATAAGGGTTCGCCCGCGCGGCTGGGCCAAACCATTGGCCCAAGGAGCGCAGTCGCTGTCAGGAACACCCAGGTTCTGATGTGCACCTAACGTATTGCGATCATATTGCGGATGGAGTGTTCGGCGGCGGTGCGGGTAGGTTCGTCGATAAGGATTTCGGGGGATTCGGTTTCGAGACAGGAGATGATGTTTTGGAGGTTGACCAACTTCATGTGATGACACTCGTTGCAGGCGGCGCAGCCGACGACGGAGGGGGCGGTTTCCGGGGGTGCGGGGATGAAGGTTTTGGTGGGGTAGCGCTTGCGCATTTCGGCGAGGATGCCGGCCTCGGTGACGACGATGAAGGAGTCGATGCCGGGGGTGGCGCAGTAGTTCAGGATGGCGGCGGTGGAGCCGACGAAGTCGGCTACGGCGACGATATAGTCCTTGCATTCGGGATGGACGACGACGCGGGCGCCGGGGTAGGCTTTCTTGAGGTCGAGGATACCCTGGAGGGAGAACTCTTCGTGGATGGCGCAGGCGCCGTCCCAGAGGATCATGTTGTCGCGGCCGGTGATTTTCTGGATGTAGGCGCCGAGGTTGCGGTCGGGACAGAAGATGATGGGACGGTCGGCGGGGATGGAGCGGACGACTTCGAGGGCGTTGGAGGAGGTGCAGCAGATGTCGGTGAGGGCCTTGACGGCCACCGAGGTGTTGACGTAGGAGACCACGACATGGTCGGGATGCTGTGCTTTGAGCCGGGCGAGGGCTGCGGCGTCGCAAGACTCGGCCAACGAACAGCCGGCGTCGGGGCGTGGGATGAGGACCTTGCGGTCGGGACAGAGGACCTTGGCGGTCTCGGCCATGAAGTGGACGCCGGCGAAGAGGATGATGCGGGCGTCGGTGCGCGCGGCCTGCTGTGCCAAGGCCAGCGAGTCACCCAGGAAGTCGGCCACCTGCTGGACCTCGGGCAGGGTGTAGTAGTGGGCGAGGATGACGGCGTTTTTCTGCCGTTTGAGCTCGGCGATGCGCTCGGCGAGGGCGGCGTGTTCGGTTTTCATCATGTTCTGTTTTTCTTTTATTCTTTTTATTTTTTTACTTTATTTAAATTTTATATAAATCAAAAGAAATAAAAAAGGCTGTTGAAGGTGTTGGTAACTTTTTTCGGAAAAAGTTACCAACAGATCGCGGGGCGCGCACACTGCCGGAGGGAGGCTCCGGGTGACCCTTTGCGGCGGGGTCTTTCGGTCGATCGGCAAAAGTCAAATCTAATTATAAACAATCTTTCGTCCGCTTGTGAACACTCCGCCCGCCCGGTTTTTGTTAACATCGGCCGGCCGAAAGGTGGGGAGTGCCGATACAATAACTTTTGATAACTTTCCCGCTCCGCCGTTTCGTCCGCCGCGCTGTGGATATTCTTCCCGTTTATCCTCGTTTGTCGACAGCCTGTCTATACTCTTTCAACACCTTATCAACCGTTCAGGACGACCTTTTCAACAATACGCCCGGCGATATCCCTGTACCAGCGTTCCACACGAACATCGTTCCAGCTGGCCGGAACACCCTGTTCCGCACCCTCCATAACCGACTGTACGATAGGTATTTCACCCAGGAACGGCACCCTGTTCTCCTCGGCAAACCGCCTTGCGCCGCCGTGGCCGAACAGATAATAGCGGTTCTCGGGCAGCTCCTCGGGCGTGAACCAGGCCATATTCTCGACAATGCCCGTCACCGGTACATTCACCTGCGGGTGACGGAACATAGCCACCCCGCGGCGTACGTCCGCCACGGCCACCTGCTGCGGCGTCGACACAATCACCGAACCGTTCAGCTTCAGCTCGTTGATCAGCTGTATGTGGATATCTCCCGTGCCCGGCGGCAGGTCGATCAGCAGAAAGTCCAGCGTACCCCACTTCGTCTGGTGGATAAACTGCTTCAGCGCATTCGACGCCATCGCCCCGCGCCACATCAGCGAGTCCTCCGCACCCACAAAGAAACCGATCGACATCAGCTTGATATCCATCACCTCCGCCGGTAAAATATAGTCCGCGCCCGTCTGCTCGTCGTGCTCGGCCTCGGGAACATACCCCTCGCAACCGAACATCTTGGGCTGCGACGGCCCGTAAATATCGGCATCCAGGATACCTACCCGGTATCCCATATTCCTCAGCGTCAGCGCCAGATTGGCCGTCACCGTCGACTTCCCCACGCCGCCCTTGCCCGAGGCAACAGCCACCGTGTAGGCTATGCCGCCCGTCGTGCTCGGCCGCTCCGCCGGCGTCTTCTTCGGCGCCGCCTCCACAACCGTAACCCGCACTTCCGCCCCCGGGTATCGCCCCGCAAGCTTCTCCTCGACCTGCCGGCGTATCTTCTGCGCAAAAGGATCCCTCGCCTTCGCGAACCGCAGGTTCACAGCCACGCTCCCCGCATCAGCCAAGGTAACCTCCGCAATCCCGCTGCCGACAATACCTTCCCCCGTCTCCGGGTGCTTGATGCCTTCCAGCAACTGCTCAATCTCTCGTTTCATATGCATTATATCGTTACTATATGCTTTTTCTACCCACAAAAATAATCATTTTTTGCGATAAACCATACCCCTCCCGCTGTTTTGTTTGGTGGGGTGGCAGGGTTTGACGGTGCGGTTTGACAGTGGGGCTTGATAGCGGGGTTTGACGATGCGGCTGCCGCGCGACTGTGCTCGTCGGGGCGGGATAGCACCCCGCCCCTTGCCGCACGGCGCTCCCCGGTGCATGCTTTTGTGGGGGATGCCAAGGTCGTGGGGCAGGCTTCAAGGATTACGCGCGGGCTTGTGCCAAGCCCACGCTACGTTTGCAGGTGCATATCCCACAGCCGTAAGCAAGCTTCCAGCTGTGAAATATGCACCCGCAAACGCTGCGCTTGCTGCGCGAGCGCAGTCCTTTCCGCCCTCTTCGCCACCGCTTTACCTCCCAACTTCCCAACAACCTCCCGACAACGAGATTACTCTTTGTAAGCTCCTCCGCAAACTCTCCCCTCCCAACTTCCCGATAACGAAATTTTACATTGCAAGCCCCCCCGCACCCCCCCCAGATTTCCCGACAACTTTCCGGCAACATTCCAACAATAAGATCGTTCCTCGTAATCTTCTCTGCAAACTCTTTCGTTTCTCCCCCCCAGACTTATCGATAACGATATTTTCCCTCGTAATCTCCTCTGTTCCCCAACTTCCCAACAACGAAATTTGTCCTCGCAAGTCCCCCCCAAACTTCCCGATATCGAGGCTTTTCCTCGCAATCTTCTCCGTAAACTCCTCCGTTTTTCCCTTAAACCATCCGATAATGAGGTTTTTTCTTGCAAGCCCCTCCGCAAACTCCTCACCCCAGATTTTCCGACGACGATATTTTCTTTTGTGAATTTCACCGCAAATTTTTCTGCCTTTCCGGCGGCGTATATTTTATCGTGAATTTCTTTTGGTTCGCTTCTGACGTATGAAAATTCCCCTTGTGGTGTAATATTCCACAGCAAAAAGGAGGGGAAAAGGATATTTTTTTACGAGTGTTTCACGACGGATAAGTACAAGGTGGATATTCGCATGGAAGTTTACGGTATAAATTTACGTTGTCAGGAGATTTGGGGAAAAGGATTTTGCGGAGGGGCTTGCGAGGGAAAATCACGTTGCCGGTAGGTTGGGAGGTAAAGCGGTCGCAGGGCGGAAAGGACTGCGCGAGCGCAGCGTTTGCGGGTGCATATTTCACAGCTGGAAGCTTGCTTACGGCTGTGGGATATGCACCTGCAAACGTAGCGTGGGCTTGGCACAAGCCCGCGCGTAATCCTTGAAGCCTGCCCCACGACCTTGGCATCCCCCACAAAAGCATGCACCGGGGAGCGCCGTGCGGCAAGGGGCGGGGTGCTATCCCGCCCCGACGAGCACAGTCGCGCGGCAGCCCCACCGTCAAACCTCGCTGTCAAGCCACCCCGTCAAAAACCCCGCTTGACGAGACCAATAAAAAAACCGTCCCAAGTAGGATCGGGACGGTGGAATGTGTTGGAGCTACGGGGTTTACTCTTCGGTAGCGGCGGCTACAACGGAGAAGCGGATGGTAGCTTTTACTTCGCGGTGGAGTTTGGCTACGGCCTCGTATTCGCCGATGGTTTTTACGGGGTCTACGGCGATGACTTTGCGGTCGATGACAACTTCCTTGGCGGCGAGTGCTTCGGCGAGGTCGGCGGCGGTTACGGCGCCGAAGATCTTACCTTCCTCGGCCTTGACGGTGATGACGAGGGGGAGGTTGGCGATTTTCTCGGCGAGTGCCTGGGCGTCGGCGAGGATTTTGGCATCTTTGTGGGCGCGCTGCTTGAGGTTTTCGGCCAGCACTTTTTTAGCGGAGGCGGTAGCGAGGGTAGCGAAGCCCTGGGGGATGAGGTAGTTATTGGCGTAGCCGGGTTTAACGTTCACGATGTCGTTGACGTAACCGAGGTTTTCGATATCTTTTTTCAGAATGATTTCCATGGCTGTCCGTATTATTATTTCATACAATCGGTTACGAAGGGCAGGATGGCGAGGTGGCGGGCGCGTTTAACGGCCTGTGCGACCTTTTTCTGGAATTTCTGCGAGGTACCGGTGAGTCGGCGGGGGAGGATTTTACCCTGTTCGTTGAGGAACTTCTTGAGGAATTCGCCGTCTTTGTAGTCGACGTATTTGATGCCGAACTTCTTGAAGCGGCAATATTTTTTCTTTTTGACGTCGACCGATACGGGGTTGAGGTACCGGATTTCGGATTGTGCGTTGTTCTCTGCCATAATTATTCCTCCTGTTTGTTAGCGAGTTTAGCGCGACGGGCGGCCGAATATTCTACGGCGAATTTGTCCTGTTTGAAGGTCAGGAAGCGGATGATGCGTTCGTCGCGACGATACTGGGTTTCGAGGGTGTTGATGATGGAACCCTCGCCGGTGAATTCGACCAAGAAATAGAATCCGGTGGTCTTTTTCTGAATAGGGTAGGCGAGTTTTTTCAAACCCCAGGCCTCGCTGTTCACAATCTGACCGCCGTTCTCGGTGATAACGCCGTGGAATTTGTCAGCCACCTCTTTGACTTGTGCGTCGGAGAGCACGGGCGTGACAATGAAAACGGTTTCGTAATTGTTCATAACTGTTTTGTTAAGTAAAAAATTTGTTTTCCCCAATCGGGACCGCAAAGATAGATATAATATTCCGATTAACCAACACCTTACGCCATTTTTTTCGCCGACACCTTATATTATAGGGCTGCGGCGGGGGATAATCGGGGCCTGCGGCGGGGTTTTCGTGCGGGCGGAGGGGTGTCAGAAGAATGTTCCGCGGGGCGCGAAGATGGCGTAGCCGAAGTTGAAGGTGAGGAAGAGGTTGTTTTTGGTGCGTAAGTCGTATTGGGTGAGGGCGAGGCTGGCGGGGCCTATGGGGGTGTGGTAGACCAGCTGTGCCTGGGCGAGGGTCCGCCAGCGGTGGGGCGAGGTCATGGGGGGACGGTCGCCGTACATGGCGCAGGCGGTCAGACGGAAGAAGAAGTTGCGCGAGAGGTCGAAGGTGGGCATGAGTCCGGCGGCGAGGTAGCGGCGGGAGCGGTAGCGGGGGTCGAAGATCATCCGGGCGTGGGGGAAGGGTTCGTAGGCGGGCAGGGCCATCAGGGCGGCGATGTTGCGGCCGAGCGCGGGCTGGCCGGTGCAGAGGGCCTCGACGGCGGTGCCGAGCGAGAACCAGCGCACGTGGGGCATGTCGAGGTAAAGCTCCCACTGGAAACGGACGCCGGGCCATTGGCGGTGCCGGGGATGGATGAAGGAGGTGACGCCCTCGATGCGTTCGCGCGTGCGGCCGGCGACGAAGATCCCCGATAGGGCGAGCTTGCTGCCCCGGCGCGGATAGAGGGGTTTGTCGAGGGTGCTGCGGGCGATCTGGGCCTGTGCGGCGAAGTACGACAGACGGGTCAGCAGACGGCCGGGGTCGGCCGCGAGGTCGTCGTAGTCGTTGAACCCGCCGTGAAGGGTGAGGGTGAAGACGCTCTTGAGGGTCATGGGCAGCCCTAACCCGAAGGATCCGTAAAGTTCTTTCTCCTTGACGGGATGATAGGTGTCGGTTCCGGTCAGCAGGCCGTAGTTGCCGCGGCTGAGGTCCTTGTAGGTGAAGTGGAGCGCGTAATCCAGGAAGAGGGGCTTCGAGCTGAAGAACATGGTGCGGCCGCCCGCCGCTGCGGACGAGTAGACGGGACCGACGTAGACGCCGCCGTAGAAATTCTGGTATACGCGGCCGAAGGTGGTGTAGTCCAGCCCGACGAAGGCCTGGTTGAAGGCCGTCGAGGAGATGTTGCCGCCGACCATGAGTTTGAAGGAGGGACGGGTCTTGAGGGGAATCCGGATGGCGTAGAGACGGGTCGTGTCGTTGTAGCGGAGGGTGGGGTAGCCGGCGGTGATCTGGCCGTCGGCCACGAGGGTGTAGAGGTTGTCGCGCAAGCGGTCGAAGCTGAGGATCCGCGGGGTGGGATCCTTGGCTTCGCGGCGGAGTTTGGTGAGGAAGCGGTTCACGAAACGGTTTTGCTGCGGCGAGAGTCCCTCGACCTCGATGCGGTCGAACCGCAGTTCGGGTGCCTCGCGGCGGAAGGCTTCGCGGCGTGCGGCCACTTCGGCTGCGGTACGGCGTGCGGCCAGCCGCTTGCGGAGGGTGGGTATCGCGGCCAGGGCGTCGACATAACCGGCGGCGATGATCTCGGCGGCGCGGTCGAAGTCGAGCGTGCCGACCTGCACCGAGCGGCGGATGGTGTGGCTGCGGCCGGCGGGCATTTGGTAGTCCGAATCCTCCATGGCCAGCAGGAAGGCCTGGTCCATAAGGTTGAGGTTGTCGTGCGGGTCGGTGTTTTCGGAGGTGCAGATCACGCCGATCATGAAGTCGGGACGGAAGGCGCGGTCCATGGGTCGCCAGGGGTAGTTGTCGTACAGCCCGCCGTCGTAGAGGACCATCGAATCGCACCGCACGGGTGCAAAGGCCAGCGGGATGGACATCGAGGCCCGCACGGCCTGCGCCAGATCGCCGCGGCGCTGGACGACGGGTTCGCGCCGGACCATATCGGCCGCCACGCAGAGAAAGGGCACCATCAGACGGTCGAAATCGCCCCGTGCGGCGGCCGACGCGGGAGCGAGCAACTCGTTCAGCGCCAGGTTGATCTGGGTGTCGGAGATCAGGAAGGAGGGGAGTTCGATCCGTTTGCGGCTGGCGCGGCTGTCGACATTCAGACGGATGGAGATGGCGGCGGGTGCGGGCGTGAGTTGCGTGTAGTAGGGCTGGTAACGGGTGTCGATGCGTCCCGAGACCCATTCGCGGATGGCTCCCGAGAGGGCGATTCGTTCCATCTCGGCGGGCGAATACCCGGCGGCGTAGAGGGCGGCGATGATCGACCCCATGGAGGTTCCGGCGACGTAGTCGATCGGTATTTCGTTCTCTTCGAGCGCCCTCAGGACGCCGATATGATAGAGTCCCTTGGCTCCGCCGCCGCTCAAGGTCAGTCCGACGGAGGCTTTCTGGAGGGGTTCGGCCGCGGGGGAGTCGGGGGAGCCGGCTGCGGAGGAGTTGAGGGTGTCGGCTGCGGGAATATTGAGGAAACCGGTTGCGGTCTGTTCGAGCGAGTTGGCCGCGGAGTTTTCGAGGGTGTCGGCCACGAGAGTGTTGAGGAAACCGTCCGCGGGGGTATCGAGAGATCCGGCCGCGGGAGCGTTGAGGAAACCGGCCGCGGAATTTTTTTTGGTGCCGGCGGCAGGGGAGTCGAGCGAACCGGCTGCGGTCTGTTCGGGGGATTCGGCCGTACAGGGCTTCAGGATTTCGGCCGCGGGATATTTCCCGGTTGTTGCGGCGGTGTTTTCCGGGGTCGCGGGAAACGCTGCGGCGCCGGCTGCGGAGGGCGCGGCGAGGAGGAGCAGCAGGGTTATGAGGGCGGTGACGGGAAAATTCGGGCGAAAAATCATTTGTTGCAACAGTTTTCTTGTCAGTTCGTTTTTTCTTTCGGCTAAAATCCGTAAATTTGCGATTTGATAGGTGCGTGTAGGCACCACTAAAGTAGTGAAAATTTTGTAAACGCTGTGCGTTTTACTGCAAAAAAGAGGATATGAAGAGAAAAATTGACGAATTGTTGGATCGTGTGGAGGCTTTCAAAGCCCAGTCTGCCGCCGAACTGGAGGAGTTCCGCATCCGTGTTCTGGGCCGCAAGGGCGAGCTGAACGCGCTGATGGAGGAGTTCAAGACCGTGGCGCCCGAGATGAAACGCGAACTGGGCCAGCAGCTGAACCTCCTGAAAAAACGGGCTGCGGAACGCATCGCCGAGATCCGCGCGCAGGTCGAGGAGCAGGTGGCGGCGGCCAAGGTGAAGTCCGTGGGCGACATGACCCGTCCGGGCGGAGCCGGCGAGATCGGCACGCGCCATCCCATTTCGCTCGTCCGCAACCAGATTGTCGAGATTTTCGACCGTCTGGGCTATACGGTGGCCGAGGGACCCGAGATCGAGGACGACTGGCACGTCTTCTCGGCGCTGAACTTCCCGCCCGAGCACCCCGCGCGCGATATGCAGGATACCTTCTTCATCCGCCGCAATCCCGATGTGCTGCTGCGTACGCACACTTCGTCGATCCAGGTGCGGACGATGGACCGTCAAAAACCGCCCATCCGTGTGATTTGCCCGGGTCGAGTATTCCGCAACGAGGCCATCTCGTACCGCGCCCACTGCATCTTCCACCAGATCGAGGGCCTCTACGTCGACGAAGGGGTGACCTTCGCCGATCTGAAACAGTCGCTGCTCTATTTCGCGCGCGAGATGTTCGGCGATTCGGCCCGCATCCGTTTGCGTCCGTCCTATTTCCCCTTCACCGAGCCGTCGGCCGAGGTCGACGTGTCGTGCAACCTGTGCGGCGGCAAGGGGTGCAACGTCTGCAAGGGCACGGGCTGGTTGGAGATTATGGGTTGCGGCATGGTCGATCCCAACGTGCTGGAATTCAACGGAATAGACTCCAAACGCTACTCGGGCTTCGCTTTTGGCATGGGCGTTGAACGTATCGCCATGCTGAAGTACGGCGTGAAGGACCTGCGTCTCTACTTCGAAAACGACGTCCGCTTCCTGCGCCAGTTCGAATCGGCCCTGTAGCGTGCGCGACTTGGTGGGTGAGACCGTATAAACTGTTGATAAATATGCGTTTACGATCCGTTATCACGGTGTTTGCCGCCTTGTGCGGCGTGTTGCCTCTGTCCGTTGCGGCCGACATTCCGCCGCGCCGCGAGGCCGACACGGTCTCGGCCCTGTGGCACTACACCGAGGGGATCAAACGACGCCTGATCGACGAAGACACGCTCGGCGCCGTCCGCGCCATGGAGCGCGCCCTGCAACGCGACTCGCTCTTCGCCCCCGCCCACTACGAACTCGCGCAGCTGTGGGTCGACCGCGACCCCGGCGTGGCGATCCGCCATGCACGCACGGCCTGCCGCATCGACTCGGCCAACCGGTGGTTCCAGAAGGTGCTGGGGCAGGCTCTGGTCAGCTCGGGCGCCATCGAACGGCCCGAACGGCGCGGCGAGGTGCTGGCGCTCTACCGGAGGGTGGCTGCCGAGGAGAAGTCGCCCGACAATTACCGCCTGCTCGCGCTGCTGTACGAGCGTGCCGGGGCGCGGGACGAGGCGCTGGCGACACTCGACTCGGCGGCGATGCTCTTCGGCCGTATCCCCTATCTGGAACGTCAGAAAATACGTATCTTGCTGAATATCAATAGATATGACGATGCTGTACGGGTGGGCGAGGAGCAGGTTTCGTCCGATCCGTTCGACCCCGAGGCGCGGCTGTTGCTGGCCGAACTGCACGGCATGCTGGGTCGCGATTCGCTGGCCGAGGCGAACTATCGCCAGGCCCTGGAGCTGGACCGCACCAATTTGCAGACGCTGGTCGCCTATTCCGATTTTGCGGTCAACCGCCGCGATTACAACGTCTATCTCGATCTGATGGCGCAGATCTTCTACCACCCCGAGTTGCCGTTGGAGGAGAAGCTGCGCATCTTCCGCCGCCTGACCTCCGACCGCAAGTTCTACGGCGAACGCTATACGCAGCTCTCGGGTCTGGCCGACGCGCTGGCCCTGACCTATCCCCAGAACCGCGAGGTGGCCGATCTCTACCGCGAACACCTTTTGGCCGGGGGGCGTTTCGAGCAGCTCGGCGCCTATTTCAAACGGCGCCTGGACGACGAGCCGCCCCTGCTGGAGGACTATATGCTGGTGATCCAGCTCGAGGACTACCTCAAGCGCCCCGACTCCGTGCAACATTACCTCACCCGGGCCATCGACCGCTTTCCCGGGGAGTTCAGCCTGCGTCTGATGCGCGGCCACATGCTGACGCTCAACGGCCGGGCGGAGGAGGGGATCGAGACCTACCGCGAGGCGCTGCCCTACGCCGTGAACGACTCGCTGCGTTCGGCCGTCTACGCCTCGATCGGCGACGCCTGCCAGGAGCTGGCGCGCGGCGGGATGACCGTCGAGCGGGCTGTCGAACGGCGCGACGAACGGTGGCTCGAACATTCGCCCCGCTGTTACGATGCCTACCGCCGGGCTTTGCGCTATGATCCCGACAATGTCCCCGTGCTGAACAATTTCGCCTATTACCTCGCCCTGGAGGGCCGTCAGCTCGGGAAGGCGGCCCGTATGTCGGCCCGCGCCGTCGCCCTGCAGCCCTCGAACCCCACCTATATCGACACCTATGCCTGGGTGCTCTACCGCCTGGGACGTTTTGCGGAGGCGAAGAAGCTGATGCAGCAGGCCCTGTCGCTCGACGGGCAGAAGAGCGCCGAGCTGCAGGTGCACTACGGCGATATCCTGGCCGCCCTGGGCGAGACCTTCATGGCCGAAACCTATTGGAAACGGGCCTTGGCCAACGGCTACGACGCCGAGGCCATCGACCGCCGTGTGAACGCCCTTAAAAAGTAATGCCATGATCCGCCGCACGTTGATTTTCCTGCTGTTCGCGCTTTGCGGCGCGAGGGCCGTGCAGGCCCAGACGTCGGCCGAGACCGACCGCAAGGTGGCCGAGCAGGAGCGTGTGATCCGTTCGATCGAGCAGGAGATCGCCGAGGAGGACCGCCGCATCTCGGGCATCAAGAACGACAAGGCCAGCGCCCAGCAGCGGGCCCGCCTGATCACCCGTCAGATCGAACGCCGCAACAACCTCCTGGCGGCCGAGGAGCGCAAGGAGCAGCTGTTGCTGGAGGAGATGCGCCGCAAGGACCGCACGGCCCGCGAGCTGCAGACCGAGCTGTCGCGGCGGCGCGAACAGTATGCCGAGATGGTGCGCGAGGCGTGGCGCAATTACCGGGCGAATACGGTGCTGACCTATATCTTCTCGTCGAAGGACTTCAACGACGCCGCACGGCGGATCGGGACGTTGCGGGCCGTGTCGTCGCTGCGCGAGCGCCAGATCCGCACGATCGACTCTCTGGGTCTGCTTTTGGCCGACGAACAGGCCGCCCTGACCCGCCGCCGCCACCAGGTGGACTCGGTCCAGAACTCCTTGGCGGAGCAGAAACGACGCCTCGAGCGCGACCGCGATGCCGCCAAGGCCGACGTCCGGAAACTCTCCGGCCGCGAGCAGGAGGCGCTGAAAAAACGGTTGCAGCAGGAGCGCCGGCTCAACGTCGCCATCGCCGAGCTGCGCAAGCTGGTCAAGGGCAACAAGGAGGGTTCGTCGTTCGGCCGCACGACCTCGAACCTGAACCTTCCCGTCAAGGGGGGCGCCGTGAAACGCTATATGGGGAATATGGCCGAGATCAACGGCCCCCGCGGCGCGCAGGTCGTCTCGATCTACGAGGGCAAGGTGGTCGACGTCAAACGCGACAGGATCACCAACGGCTATGTGATCTTCGTGGCCCACGGCGAATACATTACCTCGTACGCCTATCTCTCGGCCGCGGCCGTCGAGAAGGGGATGTCGGTGAAGCGCAACCAGGTGATCGGCACGGTGGGTTCGCGTGTGGTCGACCCGCTGACGATGAAGACCGAATTCGGCATCCTCTTCGGAGTCTATTCGCCCGACACGCGCGAGGTGATGCGTGCCTCGGATTGCTTCACCAAACGTTCTTTCTGATGCTCTTTTCCTCCCGGCCGCGACCGTAAGCCGGTCTCCGGACCGCTGCCGCCTCTGCCGGGACGAAACGAAATATAAAACAAAAAACCTTTCAGCGACCATGTCGTCCATCCTTTACAACCGCTCCGATTGCGCCTACAACCTCCGCAATCGACGTATTATTTCGCGCTGGCTTCAGCTCGTGGCCCGGAACGAGGGTTACACGATCGACGCGCTGTGCTACATCTTCTGCCGCTCGGAGGAGATCCTGCGGATGAACCGTCAGTTTCTCGGGCACGACTATTTCACCGACGTGATCACCTTCGATTACAGCGACCGCAAGGCGGGTCTGGTCTCGGGCGACGTCTATATCGACGTCGAGACCGTCGCCGACAACGCCCGCCAGCTGGGTTTCACGCGCGAACGCGAGATGCAGCGTGTCGTGGTCCACGGCCTGCTGCACCTCTGCGGCCAGCGCGACAAGACCCCGCGCGCCAACCGCCGGATGCACCGCAAGGAGGATTTTTATCTGGACCTTCTGGATTCCCTGCTGCTGGCGGCCCGCGTGACCGCCTCGCCTGCCCCCGGCGCCGATACCTCCGAACCCGAAGCCGCCCCCGCCCCTGGAAATAATGCGCTGAACAGTGCGACCGCTCCCGGAACGCCGGCCGATGCAGCCGGAAACGGAACAAAAAACGAAACGGAGAACGATGCAGCCGGAATTTGATGTTATCGTTGTCGGCGGCGGCCACGCAGGTTGCGAGGCGGCTGCCGCGTCGGCCCGTCTGGGCTCGCGTACGCTGCTCCTGACGATGGATATGACGAAATTCGCGGCCATGTCGTGCAACCCCGCCGTGGGTGGTGTGGCCAAGGGACAGATCGTCCGCGAGATCGACGCCCTGGGCGGCCGTATGGGCCGCATTACGGATCTCTCGACGATCCAGTTCCGCATGCTCAACCGCTCGAAAGGGGCCGCCATGTGGTCGCCGCGCGCGCAGTGCGACAAGGAGCGTTTCTCGGCCGCGTGGCGCCGCGAATTGGAGAATACCCCGAATCTTTACCTTTGGCAGGATGCCGCCTGCGAACCCCTGTTCGAACGCGACGGGGAGGGCCGTCTGCGCGTCACCGGCCTCCGCACCCGCATGGGCGTCGTCTTCCGTGCCCGTGCCGTCGTGCTGACCAACGGCACCTTTCTGGGGGGTCTGATGCACTGCGGCGAGGCACAGGCCGAGGGCGGACGCGCCGGCGACGCCGCCTCGCACGGCATGACCGAGGCCCTGGCGGCGGTCGGTTTCGAGGTCGGCCGCATGAAGACCGGAACCCCCGCCCGTCTGGATGCGCGGACGATCGACTTCGCGCGCCTCGAACCCCAGCCCGGCGATGCCTGCCCCTCGAAATTCTCGTTCGGCAGCGACACCGCCCCCGTCGCCGACCAGCTCCCCTGCTATTCGGTCTACACGTCGCCCGAGGTGCATGACATTCTGCGCCGCGGTTTCGACCGCTCGCCTCTCTTCAACGGCACGATCCGCGGCATCGGTCCCCGCTACTGCCCCAGCATCGAGGATAAACTGCGCACCTTCGCCGACCGCGACCGCCACCAGCTCTTCCTCGAACCCGAGGGCCGCCACACCAACGAGTATTACCTGAACGGCTTCTCCTCCTCCCTCCCCTGGGAGGTGCAGCTCGAGGCGCTGCACCGGATCGAAGGCCTCGAAAACGTCCACGTCTACCGCCCCGGCTACGCCATCGAATACGACTATTTCCCGCCCGTGCAGCTCCGCCACTCGCTCGAAACCAAACTCGTCGACAACCTCTTTTTCGCCGGTCAGATCAACGGCACGACCGGCTACGAGGAGGCCGCCGCGCAGGGTCTTGTGGCGGGAATCAACGCCCACCGCAAACTCGCGGGCCAGCCCCCCGTCGTCCTCCGCCGCGACGAGGCCTATATCGGGGTTCTGATCGACGATCTGGTCACCAAGGGCGTCGACGAACCCTACCGTATGTTCACCTCGAGGGCCGAATACCGGATCCTCCTGCGCCAGGACAACGCCGACCTACGTCTTACCCCGTTAGGCCGCGAACTGGGCCTTGTGGACGATGCCCGCTGGGCCGAGTTCACCGCCAAACGCGCCGCCGTCGATGATCTGGTCGCCTGGGCCCGCCGGCGCAGCGTGCATCCCGGGGAGGTCGCCGCCTGGATGGCGTCGCAGGACCTGCCGCCCCTGACGCAGGGCGGCAAACTGGCCTCGCTGCTGATGCGGAACCAGTTCACCTTTGCCGCACTCCGTCCCCTGCTCCCCGACCTCGACCGCAAGCTGTCTACCCTCCCTCCGGAGGTGGTCGAGGAGGCCGAGATCCAGATCAAATACCGCGGTTACATCGAGCGCGAACGCCTGATCGCCGACAAGCTCCACCGCCTCGAGGCGGTCCGTATTCCCGCCGATTTCGATTTCTTCACCCTCCAGGCCCTGACCATCGAAGCCCGCCAGAAGCTGACCCGGATCCGCCCCGCCACAATCGGCCAGGCCTCCCGCATCCCCGGCGTCTCCCCCGCCGACGTCAACGTCCTTCTGGTCCGCTTCGGCCGCTAACCCGCTTTCCCTACCCCCCCCCTCCATTCTTCAGCTGTTTGTCAAGGCCCCGTTTCGGGGCCTTGACTTTTTTCGGGTTCGGTTGCTCTTTCGCTCTCCCCTTCTTGCCGTTCTTGTCTCCGACCTCCGACCTCCAACTTCCGACCTCCAACTTCCGACTTCCGATCTCGGATTTCGGATCCCGTTTTCGGTTCTTCTGTCTCCTTTTAGCGCCCCGTATGTCTGCGAGATCGTTAAAGGGAGGTGACTTCCATAAAAACCAACGGAAGAGTTTTGCCTATATCTCCTCCGTCTCCCTTTGCTGCTATTGGCGTTTCTCCCCTGCTTGCGGTTTGTTCCACGTGGAACAATCTTTCCGTTTGTTGGTGCGTTTCTATTCGGTGTTTTTGCTTCGTGCGTACCGCCCTCAGCCCTCCCCCGTGGGTTGTGGCGCACCTCTCCCCTGTCTCGGGCGGGCGGATTGTTCCACGTGGAACATCGCTTCCGTTTGTGGCGCGTTTCTCCTCGATTTTTTGGGGTTCGTAACCCCGTCCTCTGTCGTACTGTTTATGTTCCCTGCGGAGCGTGGCGCACCCCTCCCCTGTCGCGGGCTGACGGGTTGTTCCACGTGGAACAGTATCGCGTCGATGCAAAAAAAAGACCTCCGGAAACGGAAGTCTTTTTGCGCGGGGTGCGATGAATTTCGGCGGCTCCGGGAGGGGTGATGGCTCGCAGGCGCCGCTCCTCTCGCTGCCTTTTCTGTCAATTAGAGCGGCAGATTTTGCGGCACGTAGTCTTTGGCCAAGCCGCCTTCGCCGGTCTCTTTGTAGAGCGACGGGAGGTCGTGACCTGTCTGTTTCATCACTTCCACTACTTTGTCGAACGACACACGGTGTTTGCCGTCGGTGAACGAGGCGTAGACGTTGGCGTCCAGGGCACGCGTGGCGGCGTAGGCGTTGCGCTCGATGCAGGGGATCTGCACCAAGCCGCAGACAGGGTCGCAGGTCATGCCGAGGTGGTGTTCGAGTCCCATCTCGGCGGCATATTCGATCTGTGCCGGGGTGCCGCCGAAGAGCTGTGTCGCCGCGGCCGCCGCCATGGCGCAAGCCACGCCGACTTCGCCCTGACACCCTACTTCCGCGCCCGAAATCGAGGCGTTTTGTTTCACCACATTGCCGAACAGGCCCGCCGTGGCTAACGCCCGGCAGATACGGATATCGCTAAAGTTATGCCCCTTGTGCAGGTGGTACAACACCGCCGGAACGACGCCCGACGATCCGCAGGTGGGTGCCGTGACGATCCGTCCGCCCGAGGCATTCTCCTCGCTGACGGCCAGCGCATAGGCAAAGACCAGTCCGCGCGACTGCAGATTGGGTTTGTAACCTAACGCGCGCACGTAATAGGCCAAGGCCTTGCGGGCGATATGCAGCGGTCCGGGCAGCGCCCCTTCGTGTTCGACGCCGTTCTCGACGCTCTGTTTCATCACCTTCCAGACCTCGCCCAAATAGTCCCAGATATCGGCATCCTCGCACATCTCGACATACTCCCAATAGCTGCGGCCCGTCTCCTCGCACCAGTGCTGGATCTCGGCCATGTTTTTCATCGTGTAGATCTCGGGGGTCTCGGCCTTTTGCTCGCCCTCCTCGGCCAGGGCGCCGCCGCCGACACTGAAGACGGTCCAGGGATCCAGCCCCTCGCCCATGGCATCCACCACTTCGAACTTCATGCCGTTGGGATGGAACGGCAGGAAGATTTGGCCGTTCCAGACGATCTCGGTTTGGAACGGGAGCAGGGCGTCGATGATGGCGACATCGGTCATGTGACCCCGGCCGGTGGCGGCCAGACTGCCGTAGAGGGTTACGCGGAAGCGGTTGGCTTCGGGGTGTCGTTCGCGGTAGAGTTCGGCGGCGCGACGGGGTCCCATGGTGTGGCTGCTCGACGGGCCGGTGCCGATACGATAGAGTTCTTTGAGACTTTTCATGGTTGTGGGTTTTATCTGTCGCAAATTTAGAAAAAAAATCGCAAACCGCCATCTTTGCGGGCCGCGGTTGGCCGGAATGCAGTGCCGGGGCCGGCGACAGCGCTCTTTTCGTCTATTTCGGCAAAAAAGCCACGGCAACGCATTTGCGGCTTAAATATTTGATTATCAAATGTTTATGTATTGATTTTCAGGGAGATAACCCGCTTGAGAATCGCGTAAAATTTTTTCATTCGTCCTCCGGGCCGTAAAACGTCGCCCCGAAGGCCTTAATTTTCAGGCGGGCGCGGTGGGTTTTTGCAAAGGTGGGGGCTTGGCAGTGAGAATGCTCAAGGGCGGTGCAAGAGGGCGCCGGGCGGACGAAGGAGGACGACGGGGCAAGAGGGAGCGGAAACGAGCGGGAGGGGAACGGAAGGGCGCGGAGGGGAGCGGAAGGGAACGGGAGGGAACGGGAGGGAACGGGAGGGAACGGGAGGGAACGGGAGGGCGCGGAAGGGAACGGAAGGGCGCGGAAGGAGAACGGGAGGGAGCGGGAGGAGAACGGGAAGGAGGCAGAAAGGAGCAGGAATAGGAGGGAACGGAATAGGGATGCCCGGAATGGACAGAGGGCCTTACGGGCGGGAATCTTGCCGGGGCGAAAATAAAATGCAGGGGAAGGTCGGGGATGTGAAAATTTTCCTTATTTTTGTCGACAAATCCCAACGCTGAATGAAATTCGATATTTCGCGACAATCCCTCTTTCCGGCAACGCTGATCCTCCTGGCGCTGGCGGTGGTGATGATTTGGTTCGGGCCGACGGGAACAACGGAACTGACAAAACCGGCTGTGTCGACCCGGCTGACGGAACGCCCGACAGGATCCGGAAGATCGGCCGGCCCGTCCGAATCGGCGGGACTCTCGGACCCGACAATACAGACCGGGCAGACCGGGCAGGCTGGACAGATCGAGCAGGTTGGACAGACCGGGCGGACCGAGCAGGCCGAGCTGACCGGACAGGCCGGACAGACAGAGCAAACCGGGCGGATCGAGCCGACCAGACAGACCGAGCAGGCCGTGCAGGCCGGACGGCCCGAGACTGCCGGGAGCGTTCCGGAGGCGTTTTTAGGACGGTTGCTCGGCGAATTTCTGGTTCGGCATCCTTTTCTCGGGCGGCTGCTGTTGCTGGCGCTGACGCTGGCTACGGGGCTGACGATCGGGCGCACGGGGATACGGTATGCGCTCTATCCGGCCAAAACCTGTATCGGGATCTCGCTGTTCGGGTTCCTCGGGTGCGGGGTTACCGGCGGCGGCGATCTGCCGATGGCCATCGTGGCGGCCTACTGCTGGGCGCGGGCGTTGAGCCACTATGTGGCCGCCCTGCGTAACGGCTATTCGTTCGACCGGCTGTTCCGCGGGTCGATGTTTCTGGGGCTGGTGCCCTTAGTGCAGCCCGCGCTGACCCCGCTGGTGCTGGTGTTGCCGCTGGTGCTGCTGCAGTTCAAGCGCACCACGCGCGAAGGGATCGTGGCGCTGGCCGGGCTGCTGCTCATGCCGCTTCTGTCGGGTTATCTTTGCTGGGCCTGGGGGCTGTCGTTCTGGACGCCGGTGCAACCCGTCGTGCAGGCCATGCGTCTGGACGGCGTGATGCCCTGGACACAGCTGCCGCTCTATCTCTACCCCGTGCTGGGGCTTACGCTGCTGCTGGTGATCTATACGTTGGGATGCTTTGTCGGCGACCGCCACAGCGCGGGTAACCGCCGGCTGGTCCTCTATCCGCTGCTGTTTTATGCCTTTGTGCTCTGCGCGGCGCTCCTGGCGGTGCCTGTTGCGGGAGGGAATGTCGCCACGGTGACCTTAGTGACGGCGGTCGTGACGGCGTTGCTGCTGCCCTATCTGTTTATCCGGTTGCAGCGGAACATCGCCCTGGCATCCTATGCGGGGGTGGCGGTGCTGTCGCTTCTGCGGATCGGTTTCGGGCTGTTTTTGTAAATCGGATGGTCTGTTCGGACCGCCGGGGAGCGGGGCGGTAGTCGGTTCGGTCGGTTGCATATCGCGGGAGGCTTTTGCGCTATGTTTGTGTCCGCGGGCGGCTTGCGGAAATCGGCCTGCGGAGGATTATATTTGTAGCTTTGCGCAATCAAAAACTGTAAAGCCATGGAAGAAAAGAGCTACAAAGAGTCCGGGCAGCCGACGATCGTGAAGTATGTGGAGACCGAAAGCTGCGGCATCCGTTCGCACGTCCTCGCGCGCTACGCTATCGGTTATGTGCTGCACGGGCGCAAGATGATTTACAACGGCGACAAATGCCGGACGGTCGACCGCGGCGACGTGTTCTATCTCGGCATCGGCCACCACTATATCGAGGATCTGGCCGACGACCGCCACCCGTTCGAACAGATCGTCTTTTATTATTCGCCCGAGCAGCTGCAACGCATCATGCTCCATCTGACGATCACCTACCGCCTGACCGTGAGCAACAAACACTCCTGCGACGTCTGCCGCGTGCAGAATGCCCTCTCGATGCCCTGCTGGGGCGCCCTGCGCAGCTTCTTCAACAGCACCTGCAACTACCTGCGCGAGGAGCCGTTCCTGCACGACGAGGCCGCCGAGAATATCAAGATGACCGAGCTGGTCTATCACCTCATCTCCCACGAAGACTGCTGTCTGAAAAGCCGCATGCTCGGCAATATGGATGCCGCCAAGGAGAGCTTCGAACAGACCATCTACGACTCCGTATTCCGCGACTGCCCGATCGAGGAACTGGCCCGCCAAACCCACCGCTCGCTGACCTCCTTTAAGAAAGAGTTCCGCCGGCTCTTCCGCATGCCGCCCCACAAGTGGTTCATCCGCCAACGGCTTATGCACGCCCGTCTGCTCCTCATCTCCACCGCCATGTCCATCTCCGAAGTCGGCGTCGCCTGCACCTTCCCCAATACCTCCCACTTCATCAAACTCTTCAAAAAAGAGTTCGGCCTGACCCCCGCCGCCTACCGCATGCTCCATCGGCACAACGATCCCGCAACCGCCGAGGCGTCGGCGTCCTGACACCGTTGCGCTCGTCGGGGTGGGATCGGGACCCCACCCCTTGCCGCGCGGCGCTCCCCGGTCCATGATATTCTTGCGGGTGAGATGGCCCCCTTCCGCTTTCTGCAAGCGTACGGCGTTCGCGAACGTCATCACCTTACAGAAAGCGGAAGGGGGCCATCTCACCCGCAGTAAAAACACGGACCGGGGAGCGCCCGCACGGCAAGGGGCGGGGTCCTATCCCGCCCCGACGAGTGCAGTCGTATCAGACTCGAAGCACTCGAGCAGGTCGCTGATGGATGCGCAGACGACGCAGCCGGTGCCGCGGCGGATGGTGAAGGTACGGCCGGCGTCGACGGTGCAGTCGGAGTGGGGGTCGTCGGGGTTGACGCCGATGCGGCGGAGGGCTTTGGCGGCCATGGTGTAGGGGGTTCCGGTGCCGGTGAGGCGGACGCTGCGGCGGTAGCGGTTGGCGATGCGGAAGAGTCCGGAGGCGGCGTCGAACTGCACGCCGCGGCCGGTGAAGAAGGACTTCAGCGAGCCGTCCATGGCCAGATCTTCGGGGGTGCCGGTGCGCAGCGGTGCGCCGCGTTTCATCAGCCACAGCCGGTCGGCGATCTGCAGGGCCAGCTCCAGGTCGTGGGTCGACATGAAGATCGTCTTGCCGCGCTCGCGGGTCAGCCGGTGCAGTAGCTGCATCATCTCCACCTTGCTCGGATAATCCAGGAAGGCGGTCGGTTCGTCGAGGAAGATGACGGCGGTTTGCTGTGCCAAAGCCTTGGCTATCATCACCTTTTGCCGTTCGCCGTCGGAGAGGGTCTCGACTTTGCGGTCGGCGAGGGTGGCGATGCCCACCGTCAGCAGCGCATCCTCCACCACACGGCGGTCTTCGCGCGACAGCCGGCCCCAGAAACCGGTGTAGGGGGCCCGTCCGAGCGACACCAGATCCCCGGCGGTCATGTTCGTCACCTCGCATTTGTCGGTCAGCACCACCCCCAGACGGCGTGCGAGCTCGCTGTCGGCATATTGTTCCAGCGGCCGGCCGAGGAGCGTGACCGAACCGCCCAACGGACGCTGAAAGCCGGCCAGGGTGCGCAGCAGGGTCGATTTGCCGGCGCCGTTCTGACCCAGCAGACAGGTCAGCTCGCCGCTGCGGACCGAACCCTCCAGACCTTCGGCGACGATCTTTTCGCCGCCTTGCTGGCGGTAGCCGATGCGCAGGGCGCGGAGCTGTATGGTCTCTTCCCGGATCATTCGCCGAACTGGTTTTTGGACTGACGCCGGCGGAAGAGGACCCAGATGACCACCGGTGCGCCGATCAGGGCCGTCACGGAGTTGATGGGCAGCACCCCTTCGAAGCCGGGCATGCGGGCGATCAGACTGCACAGAAGGGCCAGTGCCGCGCCGACCAGTGCCGAGGCGGGCATCAGATAGCGGTGGTCCGACGTGGCCAGCAGTCCGCGACAGAGGTGCGGCACGGCCAATCCGAGGAACATCACCGGGCCGCAATAGGCCGTCACGACGGCGATCAGCACCCCGGCCGAGGCGATCACCCACCCCCGTGCGCGGTGGATATTCAGCCCCAGATTACGGGCGTAATGGTCCCCCAGCATCAATATGTTCAACGACTTGACCAGGAGCATCGAGAGCGGGACGAGCACTGCCATGGCGACGGTGAAGATCCCCACCTGGTTGCCCGAGACCCGTGCGAAGCTTCCCAGACCCCAGATCACGTAGGCACGGATATCCTCCTCGACGCTGAAGAATTTCAGCACGCCGATCACGGCGTTGGCGATGTAGCCGATCATCACGCCGATGATCAGCAGCGTCACATGGCCCCGCACCATCCGCGACAGGGCCGCGATCAGGGCCATCACCGCCATCGATCCCGCGATGGCGGCCACCGTCAGCGCCACGTCGCCGAAGTAGCCTAACGAACTCAGCGCATGGCCGCCCATTCCCGACACCAGCACCACGCAGGCGACGCCTAAACTGGCGCCCGAGCTGATGCCCAGCACCGAGGGCCCGGCCAGCGGATTGCGGAAGAGGGTCTGCATCTGCAGTCCGCTCACGGCCAGCCCCGCCCCCGCCGCCATGGCGGTCAGGGCCTGCGGCAGACGCGATTTCAGGATGATGTTGCGGAAGATCTCGTCGACTCCTTCGCCCTGCCCCGCGAGGATGCGCAGCATATCGCCCATGGGGATGGCGACCGACCCGATCAGCAGGTTCGCCGCCACCAGCACCGCGACAGCCACGCCGACGGCCGCTAAAATCGCACCCCTCGACCGCTCCATCTATGGCAAAAGTTCGTAGAATACGGGTTGCCGCTCCCCGGTCAGCAGATCGGGATGGAGGGCCTGGATCAGGTCGGCCAGGACGACATCCGGCTGCACGGGGGTCGATTCGTAGAAGGGTTTCCGGCGGAGGTTGCAGTAGATGACGCCGTGCTCCCTCCACGCGCGGAAATCGGCATACCGGGGGTCGTTGCGGCGCAGTGCCTCGTACGAGAAGTCGCCGTCGAAGCTGTTGACGATCCGCCAGTAGTCGGCCTCGGCCGCCCGGGCGTAGATCTGTTCGAAATCCAGCGTCACGCCGCCCGAATTCGGGTCGTCCGCGAGGACGTAATCGGCCCCTGCATCGCGGAACAGCGCCGCCAGATAGCTCTGTCCGCCCACCGCATACCAGTTGCCGCCGCGGATTTCGCCCGAGAAGATTCGCGGACGACGGGCGACCTGCGCCGCGCGGCGGCAGAGGCTTAGATAACGCTCCTCGATGGTGGCGAAAAGGCTGTCGGCCTGTGCCTCGCAACCCAGCAGCAACCCCATGCAGCGGATCCATTCGGCCTGTCCGAGGGGCGAGGTCTCCTTGTATCCGAAGTGAGGCAGAAGCGGGGTGCCCAGCGTCCGCAACATATCGTAACCGCCCCGTTTATAGGGCGAGATAAGAATCAGATCGGGGGCTATGGCGAGGATCGTCTCGCTGTCGAAATTGCCTTCGATGCCGATGCGGCGCGTTTGTCCCGCTGCGATCCGCCGCCGCACTTCGGCATTTTGCAGCGAGCGTGTCGAGGGCAGCCCCCGCACGACATCCAGGCGGTCCAGGGCGATGAAATTCGACAGTTGCAGCGTGGTCATGCAGACCACCCCGCGCACCGGAACCTCCACGCGCGTATAACCTTCGGGCGTCGCGACCTTCGCACCGCGGTCGACCAGCGCCAGCCGGGTCGCCGTGCCGTCGGCCTGCTGCGGGTCGTGGACCTCGAGCAGCCTGCAACCCTCGCCCGCACGCACCGAATACCCCGCCGCATACCGGGGTGCCCACCGCAGGGAGTCCGCTCCGCCGTCGTCTGTACGCGCGCGCGGAGACCCGCCGCATCCCGTCGTCAGGATCGCCGTTCCCGCCAGCATCGCCGCGGTCGTCAGGGTCTTTAAGGTCGTCCGGACCGTTGCCAGAAGCCTGTTTTTCATCGAAAATGCCGATTTTGTTCACAAAGATAGGGATATTTGCCAAATAATTCACATCTTTGCGTGCATTTTACCCAACCGCGCGCGCATTATGACTGTAAAACCGATCTCGATCCTCTCTTTAGGCCCGGGCGATCCCGAGCTGCTGACCGTGGGTGCCCTGCACGACCTGCAGGCCGCCGACGTGATTTTCTGCCCGACCGTCGCCGACGCCCGGGACCCCGAAGCCTCGCGGGCCGGCCTGCTCCTCCTCCAGTCGGGGATCCCCCGCGAGCGGATCCGGCTCTTCCGCCTCGGCATGCACCGCGACCGCCGCGCCGCCATGGAGGCCTACGACACCGTAGCCCGTGCCGCCGTCGCAGCTGCCGCCGTAGGTCATACCGTGGCCGTGGCCGCCGAGGGCGACGCCGGCATCTTCGCCTCGGTGCACTACATCGGCGACCGGATCGCCGCCTCGGGTCACGAGGTCCGCTACCGCGCCGGCATCCCCTCCTTCATCGCCGCAGGCGCCCTGGCCGGCCTCCATTTAGTCAAGCAGCACGAAAGTCTCCTCGTCGTCCCCGAAGTGCGCGACGAAGCCCACATCGAACAACTCATCGCAAGCGGCATGACCGTGGTCATCATGAAGCTGTCGCAAAATGCCGACCTCGTGCGCGCCGCCGTCGCCGCCCACCCCTCCGCCGGCTGGCACTACTTCGAAAACCTCGGATCCCCACTCCAACACCACCTCTCAACCCCCGCCGACATCCTCGCCCGCCCCTTCCCCTACTTCTCCCTGATCATCCTCCGCCCACAAAAATAACCGAACCCCGACCTCCGTCACAGCAAGCCGGGGCGCCGGGTGCGGGACGGGCGTTGTCTTGACGCAGTTGCACTCGTCGGGGCGGGATCAGGACCCCGCCCCTTGCCGTGCGGGCGCTCCCCGGTCCATGATATTCTTGCGGGTGAAATGGCCCCCTCCACTTTCTGTAGGGTGATGACGTTCGCGAACGCCGTACGCTTGCAGAAAGCGGAGGGGGCCATTTCACCCGCAGTAAAAACACGGACCGGGGAGCGCCGCGCGGCAAGGGGCGGGGTCCTGATCCCGCCCCGACGAGCGCAACCGTGTGTTACTTAATCCCGAGCTTCTTGCGAATATCGGCCGGAATAGAGGCCTTGTTCACCATGATCGACATCGTCTTAAACTCGACGAAGGGCTTCGAGAAATACCAGAAACCGCCATAGGGGGGCAGATCGTTCCACGAATTCTGCACCTTGTAATAGGGCGTGCCGTTCTGGTCGGTGGCGGTACCCATGATGAGCATGCCGTGGTCGTCGGTGGTCAGGAAGTTGTCGAAGGCCTCCTGACGCATCTCCTGGGTGATCTTGCACTCCTGACGGGGTTTGTCGAAGGAGTAGAGGGCGGCATTGCGCTCGGCGGCGGTCAACTTGCCCCAGCGCTCGGCCTCGCTGCCCGAGAGATCCAGCTGCGAGAGATCGGTCTCGGGGATCACGCCGATGGCCTTCGTGCGGCTGAAGCCGGCCTCGCTGACGTCGGTGCCCCAGGCGATGGTGTAGCCCTTGTCGAGTGCGTTGTCGATCGTGCGCATCAGCTCGTCGAGGGGCACGTTGTAGGAGGCGCCCCACATCCAGTTGTCGGGAATCTCGAGGACGAACTTCGTGTAGAAGGGATGGTGGGTGAAGGAGGTCATATCCACATAATCATCCATATTGATAGGCAGCGACTCGGCATAGCTCTTCGGGGTGTAGGTCTTGCCTTTCCACTCGAACTCGGCGGGCATTTTGCCGAAATAGGCGTCCAGAATCCCGTTCAGGCCATCCTGCCAGGCGGTGGTGAGCTTGCGGTTGGGGTTCTTGACCACGGCCTCGACGTAGGCTTTCAGCACGGCGTCGACCTCACCGAAGGCGGGCTTGGGAGTGCCGTAGTTCATGCCGGTGTAGACCTCGTAGGGGACGATACCGTACTCCTTGATGCCGTGCGTCACGTCGTGCGAAGCTCCGCCGACGGCGAAGTTCAGGTGGCCGTGCAGACGGATATATTTGACGGCCTTTTCGAAGTAGATGTTGCGGACGATCCACATCTCCGACAGATGCACCGGCTCGCCGCCGTTGCGGATGATCTCGGACTCGAGGAACGAGAGGGTCGAGTAGCACCAGCAGGTACCGCTGCGGGCCTGATCCTTGACGGGCGTAGTCTCCAGCACTTTGGTGTCGGTGAATTGATAACCGCGCTGCTCCTGCGCCGAGAGCGACAGACCGAACATTGCGGCCAGCGTCAGTACAAAGAGTTTTTTCATAGTTTTATGGGTTTTTATGGTTTATGTTTTTTTTCTGACAACGTAGTCCGACTGTTTTTTTATATTTCCGTGTTCCGTTCCCGTTTTTCACTCCGGTTCCTCGCGGGGGTTGTTGGAAACGGGTGCGCGGTGATGATCGTGTAGCTGCCGGCGTTCACCGTGATCCGACATCCGCCGCAGACCGCATACCAGTTTTTTCCGAGCCTCCCGATCCGGGCGTCCGGATCCAGAATCCGGGCCCTGCACCATTCGACCACCTCGACGCTGCCCATCCGCAGATTCTTTCGGATACGCTCCGCACCCCGCTCCGTCGTATGAAGCCTGTGCGCGTTTTCGACCAAAACCTCTCGCGACACCATGATACGGCACACTTGTGTCCTCCGAAAAGACGGACCGATCCCGAGGCAACTATTTCTTGGAGGTCGCGATCACCTGCATACAGGCCTCGTAGGTCATATCCTCGGGCTTCTTGCCGCGGGGGATGCGGTAGTTTTTGCCCTTGTAGGCGATGTAGGCGCCGTAACGGCCGTTCTTGATCAGAAGGTCGGCATCCTCGGGGTAGACACGCAGCGGCGTGTTGGCGGCCTGCTGCTGGGCCTCGTGGGCGCGGACCAGCTCGATGGCACGCTCAAGGGTGATCGTATAGGGGTCGTCGCTCTTCTGCAACGAGGTGTAACTCTTGCCCTTGCGGACATAGGGACCGTATTTGCCCGATCCGATGACCAGCTCCTCGCCCTCCCACTCGCCGAGCGAACGGGGCAGCGCGAAGAGCTCCAGAGCCTCCTCCAGCGTGATGGACTCGATCAGCTGGCCCTTGCCGAGCGACGCGCAGCGGGGTTTCTCACCCTCGGCGCCCTCGATCTCGACCATCGGACCGTAACGGCCGATGCGGGCACGCACCTCGTGGCCCGACTTGGGGTCCACGCCCAACACGCGGCCGCCCTGCTGGCGCTTGTCGGTCTGTTTGTTGGTGGCCTCGACGACCATCGAGTTGAACGGGTCGTAGAATTCGCCGATCATCTTGTTCCACGTGATCTCGCCCTCGGCGATGCGGTCGAACTCCTTCTCGATGTTGGCCGTGAAGTTGTAGTCTAAAATCGGGGCGAACTGCGACTCCAAATAGTCGTTCACCACCATGCCGATATCGGTGGGCGAAAGTCGGTTCTTCTCCTTGCCGACACTCTCCGAACAGCGTTTGGCCGTGATATGGCCCGCAGCCGAGAGGGTCAGCTGCACGTATTCGCGTTTCTGACCGTCGCGGTTCTGTTTGACGACGTAGCCGCGGTTGATGATCGTGGTGATCGTGGGGGCATAGGTCGACGGACGGCCGATCCCCAGCTCCTCCATCCGCTTGACGAGCGACGCCTCGTTGTACCGGGCGGGGGCCTGCGTGTAACGCTCCGTGGCAACGATCTGCTGGGCCGCCACCCGGTCGCCGCGGGTCAGCTTGGGCAGCACACCCTCCTCGCGTTCGGCGGGTTGCGCATCCTCGTCGACCGTCTCCGAGGCGTCCAGACGCAGGAAACCGTCGAAACGGATCATCTCGGCCGTGGCGACGAACTGCACCTCCTCGGCGCCGTCGCGACCGATGGTGATCGTGGTGCGGTCG
>CAZHMX010000013.1:0-28551 GCA_964533725.1 uncultured Alistipes sp.
CGTCTGCTCCGTTTTATTTTCACCGTACTCGTAATATACCCTGTCCTTTATCGGGGTCTCGGACGATATCGCTTTCCGTTTCTCGGACCAGGGGTGGGATCAATACCCCCTGTCGGCTGCGAAGTATGTCAACTGGCTGACGGCCGAGGACAATCCGGGCGAGGTGATCAACCTCTTCATGGACTACGAGACCTTCGGCGAGCATCAGGCTGCCAACACGGGTATCTTCGACTTTATGGCCGCCCTGCCGAAAGCCGCCCTCGAGAGCGGTCAGCTGGAGTTTGCCACCGTCAGCGAGACCGCCAAGAAGTACCAGCCCGTATCGGTGCTCCACTGTCCGCACACGATGTCGTGGGCCGATGAGGAGCGCGACGTAACCGCCTGGTTGGGCAACGAGTTGCAGAACGAGGCTTTTGCCAAGGTCTACGCCCTGAAGGACAAGATCCACTCGCTCAAGAATCCCGACTTCACCTACGTCTGGAACTTCATGCAGACCTCGGATCACTTCTACTACATGGCTACGAAGTGGCTCTCCGACGGCGACGTGCACTCCTATTTCAACCCCTACGATTCGTCCTACGACGCGTTTATCAACTACATGAACGTCCTGTCGGACTTCGAAATCGAGGTGGACAAGGCCCTCGCGGCCAAAAAACAGGCCCGCAAAGTTGCCAAGGCCTAACCCCGGGTGAGTCAGAAACACCGTCGACTGCCGTGCGCTATTCGCGTGCGGCAGTTTTTTGTGGGGGCTTCTTTTTGACGGCGACTGTGCTCGTCGGGGCGGGATAGCACCCCGCCCCTTGCCGCACGGGCGCTCCCCGGTGCATGCTTGGGTGGGCCTTTGGGAGGTGGTCGCGTCCGCGGGTGCATTTGCTTTCGGGGAGGGCGCGGCGGCTTTTCAAGCCTCCGCTACGACAACGGGCGCGGATCCCCCAGACGTGAGTAAACTCCCGTCTGTGAAATCCGTGCCCGTTGTCGCTGCACGTGCCTGCGGCCCGCGCAGCCTTCCCCGGAAGCAAATGCGACATGGCCCCCTCCCGCTAATCCATTCCATCGCGATATTCCTCTGCTGCAAGCCTATACCGCTGTCGCAACTTTCTCCACAGCGAATTTCTCCGCCGTAAATCTCTTCTGTTGCAGTCCTTCTCCGCGGAGAATAGCCCCTCTATTGCAATCCTTTTTCACATGAAAACTGCATGTCTGCCTCCTCCTGTCTGGTGGTTTGGTGGTCTGGGCGCAAAAAAAAGCGATAGTTGGAAAACTATCGCTTTGTGAGGTCTGAAGCGGATTCGAACCGCTGTACAAGGTTTTGCAGACCTTTGCCTAGCCACTCGGCCATCAGACCAGAATCGGGGAGTCCTTTTGTTTGGACGTGCAAATATACGAACAAATATTAAATGTGCAAAAATTATGTGGGTTTTTCGTGAAAAATTTCTAACTTTCGGCTCTAAACAACTCTTTGACGATGCGTATTGAGGATATTGCACTGACGATGATCCCCGCGTTGGGGGCTAAAGGGACGGTTCGGCTGCTCGATGATTTCGGGTCGAGCGAGGCGTTGTTCGGGGCGACGGAGACGGAACTTCGGGCGGGAGGACGGTTGCGCGAGGATGTTTTGCGCGCGATCCTGAACCGCAGCTCTTTCAGTGCGGCAAAACGCGAACTGAACTATTGTAGCAGGCACGGGATCGATGTCGTGACGGCCGGCGATGAGGACTATCCGATCCTGCTGCACGACATTCCCGACCGTCCGCACGTGCTCTATCTCAAGGGCGACCGCTCGGTGTTGCGGGGGCGGTTGCTGTCGATGGTGGGGTCGCGGAGCATGACCCACTACGGTCAGGATATGTGCTACAAATTGATCCGCGAATTGGCCGAACGTGTGCCCGACCTGGTGATTGTCAGCGGAATAGCTGCGGGTTGTGATTCGGCAATCCATCATGCGGCGCTGGAAAACGGGTTGCGTTCGGTGGCCGTGCTGGCTAATCCGCTGCCCGAGGTGAACCCGGCGGCCAATCGGGTGCTGGCAACTGAAATCCTCTCCCATGGCGGGGCTTTGGTTTCGGAATTTCATTCGCAGATCCGCCAAAACGGGAATCTCTTTCCGGCGCGCAACCGGATTATTGCGGGGATGAGTGCGGCGACGGTGGTTGTGGAGTCGGCCGTGGGCGGCGGGTCGCTGATCACGGCGGACTATGCCAACGGCTACGGCCGCACGGTGCTGGCGGTGCCCGGACAGGTGACGTCGCGTTTTTCTCGCGGCACCAATTTGTTGATCCGCAACCAGAAAGCGCAGTTGATTCTCTCGGCCGAGGATATCCTGATCGATTTAATGTGGGATCTGGAGCTGCCGCACAGCGTACAGAAACCGGTTGTGGAACGCGACACGCCGCTGTTGCAGGAGGAGGCGCAGATCTTGGGCTGTTTCCGCAGCGACGAGACGTTGACGGTCGATGAGATCGTCACGCTGACGGGACAGGATGTGGGGACGCTGATGGCTTTCTTGATTTCGTTGGAGGTGGCTGGATTGCTGCGCCAGCTGCCCGGCGGACGTTTTAAACGCACCTTTTAGCTATGGATATGGAACTGATTGATACCCATTGCCATATCTACGAACCCGAATTCGACGGCGACCGCAGCGAGACCTGTGCGCGGGCGTTGGATGCAGGGGTTGCGATGATGTTGCTGCCGGCCATCGACGGCGAGAGTTACGGGCGGATGTTCGATTTCGGCCGCTCGCATGCCGACCGTACCCGCGTGATGATGGGGTTGCACCCTACGTCGGTCAACGATAATCCGCACTGGCGCGAGGATCTGGCTGCGGTGGAGCGCCTGCTGGACAGCCCGCCGGTGGGGATCGGGCGTTTTTGTGCGGTAGGGGAGATCGGCCTGGACTTTTACTGGAGCGGCGATTTTCGGGCGGAGCAGACGGAAGCTTTTGTGGCACAGTGCCGTATGGCGGTCCGGCGCGACTTGCCCGTGGCGATCCATACCCGTTCGGCGTGGGCGGAAATGTGCGAAATCTTGGTGTCGGAGAGCGCCCGCGCCAAGGCTGCGGGCGGACGGCTGCGCGGCGTATTGCATGCCTTCTCGGAGGATGCGGCGACCTATCGGCGGCTGAAGTCGCTGGGCGGTTTCCTGTTCGGCATCGGTGGGGTAGTGACCTATAAAAAGAGCGTGGTGGCGACTGCGGTGCCCGAGATGTCGCTCGAGGATCTGGTGCTCGAGACGGACTGTCCCTATTTGACCCCCGTGCCGCATCGCGGCAAGCGCAACGAGCCTGCCTATGTGGCCTATACCTGCCGCCGTGTGGCTGAACTAAAAGGCGTTACCCCCGAGGAGGTGGCGGCCGCGACTACGGCCAATGCCCGGCGACTTTTCGGTTTGTCGGCGGAATAGCCGAACGCCCGACCCGGCGCGAGAAGGGGGGGCCGGGAGGCGGTGAAACACAAATGCGGATACTCGGATTTTTTGCCTGAAAGACCCCTTTGCGCGCGTGGCGTTACAGTGACCGGAAGGGTGTAATTGTTGAAAATCGGTGGATAAAACCGCAATCGGAAGTTGGAATTTCGGTGAAAAAAAGGTAAATTTGTTGCCGAATGTTGTGTGCGAAGACGTGCGAAGTGTGCGAGGTCTCGACTTTGTTGCGCCGGAGCCGGACAATATATAATAAGGAGTCTATGAAACCTTCGGTTCTGATCATCTATACGGGCGGTACGATCGGCATGCGGACCGATGCGCGTACGGGGGCGCTGGTACCGTTCGATTTCAGCGGGATCTACGACGAGTTCCCCTCGCTCAAGCGCCTCAATGTCGGGATTGAGGTTCTGACGATGGATCCGGTGATCGATTCGTCGAACATCCGCCCCGAGAATTGGGTCACGCTGGCCCGCCTGATCCGCGACCATTACACCCGCTACGACGGCTTCGTGGTGCTGCACGGCACCGACACGATGTCCTGTACCGCCTCGGCCATAAGTTTTATGCTTGAAAACCTGGCCAAACCCGTGATCTTCACCGGCAGCCAGATCCCCATCGGCGTGCTGCGCACCGACGGCCGCGAAAACCTCATCACCGCCATCGAGATCGCCGGCGCCCGCCGTGCGGACGGCAGCCCGATCGTCAGCGAGGTGGCCCTCTATTTCCAGAACCGTCTGTTCCGCGCCAACCGCACCACGAAACGCAGCGCCGAGGAGCTGAACGCCTTCCGCTCCTATAACTATCCGCCGCTGGCCGAGGTGGGGGTTAACATTACCTATAATATGTCGTGCCTGCTGCCGCCGCCCGCGGATGCCGCTGCCGAGTTGCGTATCTCCGAATCGCTTTCGACCGACCTGATCATATTAAAACTCTTCCCCGGAATCGACGAGCGGAAGTTGCGCGCGATGCTTTCGATCGAGGGTTTGCGGGGTGTGGTGATGGAGACCTACGGCGCGGGCAATGCTCCCACGGGCGAGTGGTTTTTGCGTACGGTGGGGGAGGCTATCCGGCGGGGCATCGTGGTGATGAACGTCACCCAGTGCGCCGACGGCAACGTGACGATGGAACTCTACGAAACGGGCCTCGAGCTGCAGCGTCTCGGGGTGCTTTCGGGGCACGATATGACCACCGAGGCGGCCGTGACGAAGATGATGTATGTTTTGGGCAAAAACGGCTCTCCCGAGGCTTCGGCCGAACAACTAAAACTGCCCCTGCGTGGAGAATTTACCGCTTAAAAGATTGCACAAATCAAAAATTTTTCCTAAATTTCGCACTGCAAAGGTACAACATTCGGTCAACCGAGGGGGCGGAATGAAATGGGTGAAGGTGTAATGTGGTGATTATTATGTAGTTGCGCTGCATCCTTTCGGAAATCGGGCGAAGTGGGATTTCCCGTCGTCCGGCGGTATCGGAGCAAAAAAACGGACCGAAGGGTCGTGAGAGCGGCCGGCGGGAACAAAAAAAAGAAAAAAATTGTAAACGGAAAAACGCACGAAAGTGCGAGCTGAAGACGAAACTTAAAAACACATAAAAAAACAAACTAAACAACAAACTAATTAAACTGCTATGAAAAAAATGTTTATGATTTTGCCGGTAGCCGTGCTTTCGCTGGGTACCGCGTTCGCTCAGGAGGCTGAGACGGCTCTCGCAGGTGATTCGATGCACCACGTCCTGATGACGAAGTTCCTTGAAGGTGGTTGGGGCTGGATGATGCCCGTGTTGCTCTGCTTGGTGCTGGGTCTGGCCATCTCGATCGAGCGTATCCTTTATTTAACGTTCTCCACGATCAACGGTCAGAAGTTTGCCGAGAAGGTTGAGGCAGCGCTGAAGAACGGTGGTGTAGAGGCTGCCAAGAAGGTGGCTCAGGAGACCAAGGGTCCGATCGCTTCGATCTACTATCAGGGTCTGGATCGCTACAACCAGGGTCTGGATGCAGTTGAGAAGGCCGTTGTATCGTACGGTTCGGTTCAGACCGGCCAGATGGAGTCGGGTATGAGCTGGATCGGCCTGTTCATCGCTCTGTCGCCGTCGTTGGGCTTCATGGGTACCGTCGTTGGTATGATCGAGGCATTCGACCAGATCCAGGCTATGGGTGACATCAGCCCGACGGTCGTTGCCGGTGGTATTAAGGTCGCCCTGTTGACCACTCTTATGGGTCTTATCTCGGCCGTTATTCTCCAGCTGTTCTACAACTACATCATCGCCAAGATCGACTCGCTCGTTAACGAGATGGAGGACAAATCGATCCTGCTGGTTGATATGCTGAACAACTACAAGAAATAATCGCCGCGTAACCTTTTAATCAAGCAAGTCGATTATGAAAAAAATCACAAATGCAATTTTGATAGCCATGATGGTTATCACGGTTGTGTTGCTTGCCTGGGCCGTATTCTTCTCGGAGGGTCACTCCGCGGCGAATCTGAACGACCCGGCAATCAGCGCCAACCTCGTCTGGGCTTACATCCTGGGCGGCCTGGGTATCCTCTCGGCAGTCGCTTGCGCCGTCAAGGGTACGCTCACCAACCCCAAGGGTCTTAAAGGTACGTTGATTTCGATCGTTTTGGTCGTAGCTGTCGTTGCCATCGCATACGTTGTGGCTGCCGGTCACGATGTACAGGTTTACAATGTGGGTGCCCACACCTACTTCGACCGCGGTGAAACCGTTATCAGCGACGCCAGCTTGATCGTGGTTTACATCGTAGCCGGTTGCGCTATCTTGTCGGCCATCGTATCCGAAGTTTTACACGCTCTTAAATAGGCTATAAAATGGGTAAAAGAAAAGTATCGGATATCAATGCCAGCTCAATGGCTGACATCGCATTCCTGTTGCTGATCTTCTTCCTCGTGGCTACGACTATGAACGTGGATACCGGCCTTTTGCGCCAGCTCCCGCCTATGCCGCCCGAGAATGTTCAGCAGGAGGATACCAAAGTCAAGGAGCGTAACCTGCTTCTGGTTTTGGTCAACGGTGCCGGTCAGATTATGGCAGGTATCCCCGGTAAACAGGCTCCGATCGACATTCGGCAGCTGAAGGATCACACCAAGGAGTTCGTCCTGAACGTCCTGGAGGATCCCGAACTGCCCGAAAAGGAGAACAAGGAGATCGACATGCCGGATGGTAGCAAATGGACCTATCCCGTAAGTTCGGGTATCGTTTCGCTCCAGACCACGCGTGATACCGGTTATCAGGATTATATTATGGTGCAGAACGAGTTGACCCGCGCCTTCAACGAGATCCGCGAGTCCGTTTCGCAGCAGAAGTTTCACAAGAAGTTCGAGGACCTTTCCGACGACGAGCGCAAGGTGATCACCACCGCTGTGCCCTTGAAGGTGTCGGAGGCCGAGCCGCGTCAAACAAAGAAGAAGTAGTATGGCTGTAATGGAAAAGAAGGGCAAAAAGGAAATGCCCGCACTGTCGACCTCGTCACTGCCTGACATCATCTTCATGATTCTGTTCTTCTTCATGGTGTCGACCACCATGCGTGAGCAGGAGTTGTTGGTGCGCTACAAACTGCCGGTAGCAACCGAGGTGCAGAAACTCGAAAAGAAATCGCTCGTGAGCTTCATTCACGTAGGTCCCCCGTCGATCACGATGCAGGCCAAGTTCGGTACTGCTCCGGTGATCCAGCTCAACGACTCCTACCGCAACCCGCGTGACATCGGTCAGTTCGTAGCTGCCGAGCGCGACAAGCTGAGCGAGTCGGACCGCGCGATGATGACCGTCTGCGTGAAGGCCGATGCCAACACCAAGATGGGTATGATCACGGATATCAAACAGGAGCTCCGCCGTGCCAACGCATTGCGTATCTCCTATGCCGCCGGCCGCGCACAGTAGGCCTGTTGCAACCCCGATAGGAAAAGCCCTTCGCGTCAGCGAAGGGCTTTTTTGTCTATATTATGTAGCGATATTGTGCGCAGTGGTATTGTGTGCGGTGGTGGTGTCTCGTGGGGTGGATTTGGAAGGCCGTTTTGTTTGACGGCGTGGGCTGCCGCGCGACTGTGCTCGTCGGGGCGGGATAGCACCCCGCCCCTTGCCGCACGGGCGCTCCCCGGTGCATGCTTGGGGTGGGGATTTGCGAGGTGGTCGCGTCCGCGGGGGCATTGGCCGGAGGGGTGGCGTATGGGCTTTTCAAGCCCATACTGCGACAGTGCGGATGAATTCCCCGGCCGTGAGTAAACTCCCGTCCGTGAAATTCCTCCGCACTGTCGCTGCGCGCGCCTGCGGCCCGCACAGCCCCTCCGGCGATGCTGGGTTCAGCTTTCATATGCGCAACGGACCGATCTGCTATGCCCCCTCCCTGCGATCGGTATGTCTGTCATAGACTATGGATCGGGCGCTGTATTTCTATTGAGTCAACATTCTTTGCTTTTTTAGCCGGACTGTGAGATATTCAATAGTTATTCGCTTAAATACTTTTACGTTCCTTTTATTTTATCGCTAATTTGGGGCTGGCCTGTGAGAATTGGGGATGTTATTGGATGACAATAATGTGGGGAAATCGGTTGCGGATGGCGCACGAAGTAAGAATTTTTATTATCTTTGTGGCAAAATGCGTGGTCGCATGAACGGAAAAATAATATCTGACGTTGGCGAATTCGATCCCGAGGCTGCGTGTGCGGATAACGGGAACTTCTTCGGAATGCCTTTTACGCCCGAAGAGGCTGCACTGGTGCTGGAGTCGGTGCCGTGGGACGTTACGGTCTCTTACGGCGCAGGGACGGCGGCGGCACCGGCGGCTATTGCGTCGGCGTCGACGCAGCTCGATTTTTACGATGCGGCCTTCCCGGGGGCCTGGCGGCGCGGAATTGCGACGTGGCCCGTGGACGAGACCATCGAACGGCGTTCGGCGCAATTCCGGGCGGTGGCCTGTCGCGTGATCGATGCCCTGGAACACGGGGAAAATGTTGACAAAGAGTTGCTTGCGACGGTCAACCGTGCGTCGGGCCAACTCAACGACGAGATCTACGCGCTGACCCGGCAACTGCTTGCGCAGGGCAAATCGGTCGGTCTGGTGGGGGGCGACCACTCCACGCCGCAGGGGGCGATCCGTGCCATTGCCGAGCGATATCCGGGTGTTGGCATCCTCCATGTGGATGCCCACCGCGATTTGCGCGAGGCTTACGAGGGGTTCGAGTGTTCGCATGCCTCGATCATGTACAATGTCTTGCGGCGGATCCCCGAGGTGGGCCGGCTGGTGCAGGTGGGTGTTCGCGACTATTGCGAAACGGAACAGCTGCTGGCCGAGACGGACCCGCGGGTGGAGAGTTTTACGGCGGCCGAACTTGCCGAGGCTGCTTTCGAAGGCCGTACCTGGCGCGAACAGTGCGACCGGATCATCGAGAAACTGCCCGCCGAAGTCTATGTCAGCTTCGATATCGACGGACTGGATCTGCCTTGGTGTCCCCATACGGGTACGCCCGTGCCGGGGGGACTGACTTTCGCCCAGGCGCAATATCTTTTGGAGCGCCTGGTCCGTTCGGGACGCCGCGTGGTGGGCTTCGATTTGGTCGAAACGGTCCCGGCCGTAGATTCGGAGGTCGATTTGGCGGTGGCGGCGCGGGTTTTGTTCCGCTTGTGCGGCATGGTGTTGGAATCTAACAATCAACCAAATATATGATTACGAAATACGGATGGAATCGACGCCTATTGAGCCTCGATCTGCGGATTAAGGCATTCTTGGAGGCTCCTTGGTCGGGCGGTTTGGTGCTGCTCGTGTCGGTGGTTGTGGCGATGCTGCTGGCCAATATTCCGGCTACGGCGGAGCTGTATCACGAGATTTTGGAGACCGATCTTTCGCTGCGGATTGCCGCGCCCGACGGCAGTTTCGACTTTGTCTTCCCCGAGGGGATGACTGTCGAGAAGCTGATCAACGACTGCTTGATGGTGATCTTCTTCTTTGCGGTAGGCTTGGAGATCAAGCGCGAGATTGTCAGCGGGCAGCTTTCGAGCGTCAAGCGGGCCATTCTGCCGGTGCTGGCGGCGGTCGGCGGTATGGCTATGCCGGCGGTTATCTATATGATTTTCAACCACGGAACGGCTGCTGCCAACGGTTGGGGTATCCCGACGGCCACCGATATCGCCTTTGCGGTGGGTATCCTCTCGATGATGGGCAACCGTGTACCCGTGTCGCTGAAAATTTTCCTTACGGCGTTGGCCATTGCCGATGACCTGGGCGCGATAATCGTGATTGCCCTCTTCTACGGCGGCACGATCAAGTGGACGCTGCTGGCCGTTGCGCTGGTGATCTTGGTGGGTATCTATATAATGAATCGGATGGGCGAAACGCGTGCCATGTGGTACCTGGTTCCCGCCTGCGTCGTTTGGGGGCTCTTCTATTACTCGGGGATCCACTCCACGATGGCGGGTGTGGTGATGGCGATGTTGATTCCGATGAAACCGCGCTTCGACAAGCCGACTTTCTTCCGTCGCGGCCGCCATCTGGTGCTGGCGGTGATGCAGGCGCACTGCGACGACGAGTTCCCCAACAAGGAACACCGCCGCCACTTGCGCCATATCAGCACTTTGGCCGACCGCTCGGTGGGTTTGAGCTACCGCCTCGAGCACGCGTTGGATCCCTATATCACGTTCCTCGTCATGCCGATCTTCGCGCTGGCCAATGCGGGGGTGCATATCCCCTCGGCCGAGTACTTCGATATCTTCGCCTCGTCGCCCGAAATCGGCTCCGTGGGGCTGGGTGTATTCTTCGGCCTGCTGCTGGGTAAACCTCTGGGTATCACGTTTGTAAGCTGGGTAGCTGTCAAGTGCCGCCTGGCTACGATGCCCGACAGATCCACCTGGCCGATGCTGTTTGCCGTGGCCTGCTTAGGCGGTATCGGTTTTACGATGTCGATCTTTGTCGACACGCTGGCTTTCCCCGCCGGCAGCCCGATTATCGACCACGGCAAGATCTCCATCCTGATGGGTTCGTTTGCCGCCGCTGTGGTCGGATCCTTGCTTATATACCTCCTTTCAAAGCGAACGAAGCATGAAGAGCGCTAAAATATGGATTGTTGCCTCGCTGCTGACGGCACTGCTGGCGGTCTCCTGCTCGCGGGGCGGCAAGGCGGTCAAGGTTGCCGATGAAGCCGATTCGATCGCCTATGTCATCGGTCTCAACATCGGGCGCAACCTGCTTGCGATGGACTCGACGATGCGCCCTGAAGTGGTCTGCCGCGCGATTATGGATCTCTTCAGAGGGCGTCCTCTGATGACCGACGCCGAGGCGCAGGCCTTCTACCTCCGTTTTGTCAACTACACGCAGGGCGAGCGTATCCGGGCCTACGAATCGCAGTTCCTGGAGGATTTCGCCAGCCGCAACCGCAGTTTTGCCCGCACGAGTTCGGGCCTGACCTACGCCGTGGACGAGATGGGCGACACGCAGCAGACCCCCAAGGTGGATCGTGATTCGGTGGCCATCCGCTACCGTGCGCAGACGATGGAGGGCCGCGAATTCGACTCTTCGTACGAACGGGGCGACACGCTGAAGGCCTTGATGTCGGACCTGTTGCCCGGTCTGTCCGAGGGTCTGAAGCTGATCGGCAAAGGGGGTAAGATGAAGGCGTGGCTGCCCGCGGCTTTGGCTTACGGCAGCGGCGGTGCCGATTCGTTGGGTATCGGCGCCAACGAGACGCTCTACTACGAGGTTGAATTGATCGACGTAATCCCCTATAATCGCCAGCGCAACCGCCGGTAGGGGCGAAAAACAGACAAAAAAACGATAAAAACAAACATCGGGACAAAAAAAGCATTCATCTTGACAAATAAATGCTTACCTTTGCATCTCGTTACAGAACAAAACACAAACAGAATAAAAAAACATGAAAAAAATCTTGATGATTGTGGCAGGTGCCTTTGTGATGGCCTCCTGCTCGCCGAAGGGAACCGTGACCAAGGGCAGCCTTTCGCAGATGGACTCTCTTTCGTACGCTATGGGCTGCAATATCGCCTATACGACGGATATGCAGTTCCAGACGCTTCCGATCGACAACAAGGCTTTTGCCAAGGGTATGATCGACGGCGCGTACGACAAGGCGACTGTTAAGCCCGAGGAGGCGCAGAAGATGTTGGAGGATTACTTCCGCAACAAATATCAGGCTCGCGAGGCTGCGATTATGGCCAAGCGTCACGAGGCCGACAGCATCCGTTTGGCGCAGGGCGATTCGACCGCAGTGGAATATCCCGTAGCCGATCCCGAGATGTTCGAGTCCGAGAAAGAGCGCGAGCAGATTTCGTACGCTTTGGGTGCCGATGCCGGTAACTACCTGCGTAACAGCGAGGTCCCCCTGCAGACCGTATGGGTTGAGAAGGCCTATCTGGATGTCAAGGAGGGCACACCCGCAATGGACCGTCAGGATGCCATGGGGTATTTGCAGAACTATTTTATGGAGGTTCTTCCCGCCAACAATCAGGCCGAGAGCGAGGCCTGGCTGAAGAAGATCGAGTCGAAGTCGGGTGTGAAGAAGACCGAGTCGGGCTTGCTCTACAAGGTCATCAAGGCCGGCGATCCGGAGACTATGGCCACGGACGACCGCGACGTGGTGAAGGTTCACTACCGCGGCGAGTTGCGTACGGGCAAGGTTTTCGATGCTTCGCGTTTTAAGGATATGCCCAAGGAGCGCCAGGAGATGATGAAGAAGCACTATCCCGAAGGCTTCGACAAGGACGAGCCGATCGAGTTCCCGCTCAGCAATGTCATCAAAGGTTGGACCGAGGGTATGAAACTGGTCGGCAAAGGTGGCAAGATCCAGTTGTGGATTCCGTCGGATCTGGCCTATGGCGCGCGCGGTTCGCGTGGTGCCATCGGTCCCAACGAGGCTCTTTTCTTCGAGGTTGACCTGATCGACGTAACCCCCTATGCCGAGGAGGTAGAAGAGACCGAGGAGGCAGAAGAGATCCAGGAATAGGCTTCCGTCGCCGCATTAAAAAGACACCCGACCGTTTATTCGGCCGGGTGTCTTTTGTTTGCGGCGGGGGCCTGAATACGACTGCGCTCGTCGGTCCGTGCGATGTTCTTGCGGGGGTGCTGCTGTGTGCTACTGCGGCGGGGCGGGCGTTTGCAACGCCACACCCCACCGCAGCAGCACACCGCAGCACCCCCGCAAGAACATCGTATGTTCGGGTTCGCCCGTCCGGCTGGGCTGGATCACCAGCCCAAGGAGGACAGTCGCGCGTCAGCCCGCCTCCCAAGATGAATACTACCGCTAAAAAGTCCGCCGTCGATAGTGTAACTGTCTGAATTTTTTATTAACTTTGCAATTCAGAACCAATTACAATGTTTGATATGGAAATGTTCGACAACCTGATGGCGCCTGTTTTTGATACGGTTGCCGCCTGCGCGGGTCCCAAAGGGGCGGTATATCATATGCACTCGGCCGCCACGACCTGCGAAGATGTGGAAATAGCGGTGTTAACTTGCGCGATAATCTGTGCGACGATCGTCGTGTGCCTGCTGATATTGGGCCTGACCGTGCAGCGCTGCATCAAAACCGTGCAAAAGGCGCGACTCGACGAGATCGACAGGAAAAACGCCTCCGATAAAGAGAAACGGGAGGCGGAATACCGGCGCCAGCAGGAAAAAGAAAAATACGAGGCCGCCTGGCGCTGTCTTAATGATTTTGTGAAAAAACGGAATACGCCGGGCGAAGACCTGACCCCGGAACAAAAAGCTATGGAGACCGCGTCGTGGACCTATCTCACCCATAGGCTGAACACCCCCTCCAGCGACCCCGAGAACCGATCATGAAACAACCTTCCTACCTTAAAGGCGGGTTGTTCTTTGCTGGAGCGGCTCTGCTTGTCCTGCTGATTTCGGTCAGCGGGGATATGGGCGTGTGGATCATAGCGACACTCCTGGTTATAGGGGGCCTTACGCTCCTCTACTCCTTGGCCAACCAACTCAAAAACGCCATCATCAAACCGGCGCATCGACTCTATGCCAAGGATTTTTCCTTAAAACTCCTGGCGACTCTGATGGGGTTCTTTCTCGTGCTGGGCACGCTGCTCTACCTGCACGTGTTCTACATTGTTGCCCACGATGCAAAGGTGACGTGTAACGTCGGCCACCCTGTCGATTTCGCCAACGTCGAGTATCTGTTCCGGTCGCTGATCTGTTCGCTCGACCTCTTTATGCTCGATGTGGACAGCAACCTGCTCGACCGTCTGGACAGCCATGCCGCGCTGAAGGGGTGGTTGTCCATCCAGGCGGTGCTCTCCTTCGCCTGCACCGTGGCTATGCTGGTGGGTGTGGCCTATTCGCGGCTCCGGGCCTACTATCGCCTCTCCTACCGCACGAAGATCAGCGACCGCCGGAATCACCTCTATCTTTTCTTCGGCAACAACGGCCCGTCGGAACTTCTGATTAAAGATATCGTAAAGAATGACGCCAAAGCCGTGGCGGTTATTATCGACGAAGCCAACGTCAAGGAGGATGACCCGGATGAGTGGGAGGGAATCGTCGGCCTTGTCGCCCACCGGCAAAAGGTCTTCAAAACGGCCGAAAAGATCGGTGCACACGTGGCCATCGCCAGCCAGCAGCTGGACGATATCGACGACGACATAGCCGCCCGCGAAGATTTCGACGCCTTCGGCTACCTCGGACTGATGAGGATCAAGGGTTTCATATCCCGGCTTGCCCAGACCGCCGATCCCCAGTTGCATATCTTCTTTATGGGGGAGGACGAGGAACGGAATATCCGCAATATCATCGCGTTGGCCAAAGATACGACGATGACGGCCGTAGCCCGGAACAAAGGATTGTATCATCGGATCTATTGCCATGCCCGATACAACGGTCCCAACCGCGTGATTCAGGACGTCGCCTTGAAGAGGCATCTTAATATCAAGATTGTCGACTCGTCGCATATCGCCATCGAACTGCTCAAGCTCGACCGGTCCTGTCATCCGGTGAATGTGGTCAAAACAAGCGACGAGCACCTGACAACCGTGGATTCGCCGCTGAAGACGCTGATCGTCGGCTTCGGCGAGGTCGGTCGCGATGCCTTCCGTTTCCTCTACGAATTCGGGGCCTTTGTGGACAGCCGCAACCCCAATGTGCGCAGCCCTTTCGAGTGCGTGATTGTGGATAAGAACCTGGATGACATCGCGGGTACCTTCATGGCCTCGATGCCGGGCATATTCGCATACGACAAGTATAAGAACCGTTTCCGCTGCGACCGGGTCCGATTCGAAAAGGCCGATTACAACAGTCCTGAATTTTACACGAAGGTTCTGCTGAAAGACAAGTTCCTCGAACAGGTGAACTACATTGTCATCTCCATCGGCAACAACGACGAGGCTATCGCGTTGGCTTCAAGGATCTTCAACCGGATAAGACGGGTCCGCAAGGATATCTCCGACCTGCGCATCTTTGTCCGGTGCACCGACGACAACAAGGTGGAGGGCGTCCGGAAGATTGCCGACCACTATAATTTCGGATACGGCGACGGCAGACGGAATACCCCCGTAATACACATCTTCGGTCAGCCCGAAAAGACCTACACCTACGATCTGGTCGTAAGCGACCGGCTGATCGGCGAGGGCAAGCTCTTCCACGAGAAGTATCGCAAACTCAGCGGCGAGGGAGACGGCTGGGACGAACGTCACAGGAGACTTACGGGAACCGACATCGAGCAGTTGCGCAGGCTGCGCCGTCAGGAGTCGCAGGACCGCGCAAATGCCCTCCATGCGGGCACGAAGATGATTCTGCTCGAAGAGGCGATGAAGAAATTGTCGGAGCGGAACAACGAAGCCGTAGACTGGTATTCGTTCTGTCTCCGCTATTTCAAACCGGACGGGAGTGCCGAGGTCGAGGGTTCGCAAGGCGGGATCCGTTATCCGGGATTGACCGAACCGCAAAACCGGATCATACTTCATCTGGCCATGCTTGAGCACCTCCGCTGGAATGCGGCCCACGAGCTTATGGGCTACGTATTCAACGCAGACGGAAACTGTTGCGATGAGCGGACGATGAAACATAACTGCCTGTGCTCCTGGGATAAGCTGGACGGTCAAAGTGACAATACCAACCAGAAAACCCGCGAAAACGGAGGTGACTGGGAGTGCGACTACAAAAAGTATGATTTCTGCGTGGTCGATACCACAATAGCGTTAAACAAGGACCGTTAATAACATCTTCAATGCGAACAAAGATAGTTATGATATTGATTCGAGAACAATTTGATAGGGAATTGGGTTACGGAACAACCCTTTTGCGTCAAATGTCGGTCGCTATTGGTTTATTATATATTCGGTATTTAGCTATTAGCTTGAATACAATAGGTTTATCATAGGTTGAATTATTCTCGTTACATCTGTCCTCTTGATTTCAATATAGTCAATCACAAATAAATTAATTTTATGCCAGAACAAAAGCGATATATTGCATTTATCTCTTATTCCAGAAAAAATAAGGATGTAGCAGAATGGCTTCATAAAAAATTGGAGAGTTATATTTTACCCAAAGAAGATTCAATTAAAAATATTTTTGATTTCAAATCAAAATATTTTAGACCGGTTTTTCTTGATACACAGGATCTTCACGTAGAGGAGCGACCTTTTACTGATGAAATAAGAGAATCCTTGAGAAACTCTGCTTATCTAATTGTCCTTTGCAGTAGAAGTTCTGCTATTTCGCCTTTTGTTAAGCTGGAAATAGATTATTTCCTTCTGACTCATGACAACAATCTTTCCAGGGTGGTACCTCTTTTTATCGATGAAGTTAGTGGAAGCATACCTTCTTCCTTTGATGGCACCTCGATTATGGAGCGTCATTTTCCAATCTTCAATTCTCGACTTTCTTTTAAGAGTGAAGCTAATAATTACTGTTTCTATCAGATAGTTTCGTATATTCTTGGTATAGATTTTTCCAATATATACAATCGCTACGAGATCCAATCTGCGAAGGAGATGAAAGAAAAGCGAAGGAATTTGGGATTATTATCTTTATTCCTCGGTGTATTTCTTGTGATTCTTATGGGGTATCATTTTCAATTCAAATTAAAGAGCGAGGAGTTGATTAAAAGTAAACAGCGTCATATAATGATGGAAAAGACTGTTTTCCCTGCTGCAGTAGTAGATGGCTATGAAAAAAACTTCTTATCTCCAGTTATCAAACACTTAAAGAAATCACCTAATAAGTTTCGAATCTATATTTTGATGCCTGGAAATGAAAAAGATTTATCTCATCGGGATAGAGTGGAGGATTTTGAATACAATGCAAGGCTTGGAAATTATATTGATTCTCTGTTTTCTATTCATCTCGATACAGAGACTAAAAGAGGAAGCCGCGTTATCCAGATCTCAAAGAATGGGAAGGCAATAGACAATCTCTATTTAGATTTTGCAACAACAACATCATCTTTTCTTACTGTAGCTAAACATAAAAAGAGTTTTAGAGAATATGAAACAATATCAATAGACTCGTTAATTAAGGAGTATTCGGACGAATTTATTTGTCAAATGAACAAACGGTTAGGAAGAGATTCTGTCTATGTTCGTTTTTTCTCAAATACGTCCGATTTGATTCGTGAAATATCAGTTTATGAGTAAGTTGTTATGGCGGAGCTATATGTCAAACTTGTAGCGGCGATTGCGCCGGCTGTGGTCCTGACGGTTTTGATCCTTCGGCGGGATAAGGCGCGGCCGGAGCCGGCGGGGTGGCTTTGGGGGGGCTGCGGGGCTCGGCGTTGCCGCCGGGCTAGCCGTTATTCAGATCGGCTGGGCCATGCTGGCGTCCGTTGAGGTGGACTCTTTCGCCGCGGCGTTCTACGATGCCTTTGTCTGCGCCGCAATCCCCGAGGAGGCGATGAAACTCTGTATGCTCGCCATTGTCGCTAAATGCTGCAAGCATTTCGACGAATATTTCGACGGCATAGTCTATGCGGTCTGTATCGGTATGGGCTTTGCCGGATTCGAGAATATACTCTACCTGATGGGCGAGGAGAACTGGTTGATTATGGGGGTGTCGCGGGCCTTGCTTGCGGTGCCGGCCCATTATTTCTTTGCGGTCATTATGGGGACTTTTTTTGCGCTCTCCTATTTTGATGAACGGAATAGGAGGCTGTACAGGACGATGGCGCTGCTCGTTCCGGTCGTAGCGCACGGGCTTTATGATTTTCTGTGTTTCTCCATCTCTCTCGACGAGGATTTTTGCCTGTGCGTTCTTGTCGCGTTTATCGTCGGCTTCCGATGGATCCGCAAGTATGCCAGGCAGTTGACGGACTCCATGCTTAAACTGGACTCCTGCGGTTTCCCGGCAGATGATCCGCAGCGATAGATTTCTTCCGTCGAATCCCTCTCTAATTGCAGATATAAAACCTATGACAATGAAAGAATATATTCCCAGTCCGGCGGACACGCAAGGCGTGGCGTTGCCGAAAGAGTTGCTCCCTTTGATCGAGGAGATGGCAAAGAATGTCCATGAAGTATGGTCGCAAAACCGGATGAACGACGGTTGGACTTATGGCCCGGTGCGCGACGATGCCGACAAAAAACATCCGTGCCTCATCCCCTACGAGGAGCTTCCGGACAGCGAGAAAGAGTACGATAGAGCCACTTCGCAGGAGACTTTGAAACTAATTTTGAAGCTGGGCTTCACAATCTCGAAAAATTAAGCTATCTTTATCGCCTGTAAAGACTACCCAACCATTTTACCGTATCATGAAACCGTCGGAGTTCATACATCCCGAAGACGCAGCGGCCTTGCGGCAGCTGGAAAGCATTCCCGGCTTTCCGACTCTGATGAAAAAGTTCTATGCACTGGGTTACGAGAAGCTGCTCTACGGCACGAATATGGCCTCGAACATCCGTCTCTCGGAGACCCAGCTCCCGGAGCTGTACCGCCGTCTGCCGCCCGTCTGCCGCAGACTCGGCATCGCGGAACCGGAGTTCTATCTCGAGATGAATCCCATGCCCAACGCCTATACGTTCGGCGACACGAAGATCTTCATCACGATAACCTCCGGACTGGTCGAGATGCTGAACGGCGACGAACTCGACGCCGTGCTGGCCCATGAATGCGGCCACATACTTTGCCGCCATGTGCTCTATCACAATATGGCCAGCCTGCTTATCGACGGTGCCGACGCGTTCGGCCTGCTGGGTATGCTTACGGCGCCGGTCAAATATGCGCTTCTTTACTGGCAGCGGAAGAGCGAACTGTCGTGCGACCGGGCCGGGGCGATTGTGACCTCGCCCGAAACGGTTGCGCGGGTTATGGTTCGCCTGGCCGGAGGACCCAAAACGATCACCCGGGAGGTCAATATCGGGGAGTGGGCCGAACAGGCGGACCGATATGAGGCGATCCGCAATGACGGCGCATGGAACAAGGCGCTTCAGATCTATGCGATCATGGGCTTCGACCACCCCTTCGCCGCAGTCCGTGTGCGTGAGATCCTCCGGTGGGGAGAGACGCCCCAGTACCGGAACATCAAAAACGGACTCTCCCGGATCGGAGAGGGAGGCTGTCCCGACTGTCACCGACCTGTCGACCCTTCGTGGCTGTTTTGCCGCCACTGCGGGGCTAAACTTAAATAATTCAACGATCATGCAGACAATTTTCGACGAAAACGGACTTCTCAATATCCCGGATATTGTGAAAAACCACCCTTCATACCGGGCCATTATGGAGGACGGTATCGTTACCGACCGGGAACTCCGGGAGCAGGCCGAGGCGGCGGTCGCCTCGCTCCGCAAACTCCAGTCGCTGTGCAGCGGGGAGCAGCAGCAGGCCATCCTCGATGCGATCTCCGAGATGGGCGTGCTCTTCGCCGTATACCACAATTACGAACTTCAATCCCTTCGCAAATAACCATGGGTGCATTCAACACCAAGACCGTTCTGAACGGCAATCCCGCTCTTATTCCGGCCATAGCCGACCGTATCTGCCAAATGTTCGCCGTCGACGGTTATGAAATCAACCGCGAGGATCTTGTGAGCGGTGGGGTGGATATCTCTGTCACCAAAGGCGGTATCTTCAAAGCGATCCTCGGCATGAAGACCGCCCTGAAGATAACCCTCATCCCGCTGAATAACGCCATATCGTTCGAGGCGGGCGTCGGCATCTTCGGACAACAGGCCCTTCCGACGGTTATCTCGATGCTCTTCTTCTGGCCGGTTCTGCTCACCCAGATCTGGGGACTGATTCAGCAGTCCGACCTCGACGACAAAGCCCTTGCCGCCGCCCGGGCCGTCATCGGCGAGAACGGCGGCAACGCATACGGCAGGACATACGGCAATGCCGGCGCTGCAACCTCCGTTCCGACCCCTGGCGCTGCGAAATTCTGCACCAACTGTGGCGTCCAACTCCCCGAAAATGCCCGTTTCTGCTCCCAATGCGGTTCGCCCTTAAACTGATCGGCTATGGAAAAGACACTGGAAATACGTTGCAAGGACAAGGAGCGCGAATTGCTCGACAAATATTTCGGCAACCTTGCCGAGGAGGCCGCCATCGAACGCTCCGAGACCATCGGAGAGTACACCCGGGATCTGCCGCTGAAGATTGAGGCGGAGTATCGCTCATACCTTGAGTCGCTGTGGAGCGACTCCGCTTCGGCCGACCCGGCGACGCCTTTGGTTCTGGAGGAGCGGCGGCTGCGCGAACTGATGACCGACGACGACCGCGAGGGTATAGACGCGGCCTACCGGAGTGCCGCGGAGCGCACCCTGTGGGAGCGAATTACAAAATCGAATCACAAGGACGTAACTTACTACAAAGGCCTGCTGAAAGCCTATACCGAAGAGTTGTTGCTGGTGATGCGCACCGATTTCCTCGAAGAGATCACCGGCCGTCACCTCCGCTGCAAAGCCTTCGAGGAGAAATAGCGATCCCGGGGCTCCGGCAGATCTTTACTACGCGTCGGTTGCTGCAGCCGACGCGTTTTATCGAGAGCCATGCCGCCGCAGTTGTACTATACGACGCAGATACCGGTGTCGGTATGGTTTTTCAAAGACCAAGACGCAGAAGGGCAAAAGTCTCTGTGAGGCGGAATAACACGTGCAGAACCGCACCATTTTAGCGTAAAGGAGACCTGTATATAAAATCAATTCATCCTGCTGTTTTTGTGAACTTTTTCGATTAATAAGCCAAAAAGATTGTATGATATAAAAAAAATGCATATCTTTGCCTTGAATAGAGAGTTCTCTTTGATTCAATTGATGCCGCATAAATGAGAAAAACCGCCCCAATGAAAAAACCTCTGTATACTACAACGGGTGAATTTCGCGCAAGGACCTCAAAGTATGCACGGATCGATGGTTCGTTGCAATTTCGCGTGAGGGGGGGGGGATTTTGCTGATATATTATTACTTATACGGAGTCATACCGTTCAATCTTTAAGCATATCCCAAAACGCAGCTGAAGCGTTTTGGAATCGTGTCACGTCGTGCGTTTTCCGGCGCATAGCCCTTGCTGTGGATTTTGGGCACAGCGCAGTCGATGACTTTACGGCTTGCAGCCCCATGCCATTCTCATTTTTTATACCCGTTTATACCCGGATAGGTCTTGTCGATTAAATAATTAGACCAACAAAAATGATTCAAAATAAAAGCAAAATGAAAAAAATCACATTACTAATGATTGCGTTGATTGCCTGTGCATGGACAGGAAACGCAAAAAAAACAAAGGTAGTGCCGGTACTCAACTATGAAATCAAGGCAGCAGGCAACAGCCAGCAGGGGAGCTATTTAGTTGAGGTGACCGCTTACGCGGATTCAAAGAACGACGCCACGATAGATCTGGCAAAACAATGTGCCGTACATGGTGTGTTGTTCAAGGGTTTCGCCGGCAGCACCGACGGTGCAAAGGCCCAGAAACCGATTCTCGAAGCCCATCAGGAGCAGCAAAATGCCGATTTTTTCAAAGCCTTTTTCGAGAGCGATTATCTGCAATACGCATCGGCGGCCGATCCCTCCGTCCGGGTTATGCGGATCGGCAAGCGCTATGCCGTAACGGCTACGTTCCTGGTTTCAAAAGACCGTTTGCGCAGCGCAATGCAACAGGCGGGATTCGTTCGTAAACTCGGTTTCTAAAAAAAGCTGTCATGAAAAAGATCTTAACCGTCATTTTGATAATGACATTCGCAACCTCGCTTTACGCGCAGGATAACATACGTCTTCCCGAAAGGCCCAAAAACAGAACACAATACAGAGATCTCACAGTGCAGGAGCATGGCTACTGGACTGCGGTCGAGCTGGGCGGCGGCATGACTACCATGTTCAACCGTTCGAATATGGCAATGGTTGACCTTGACTGGGTGAACGGCTACCGTTTCAGTGAATTTTTCCGTGCAGGTGTCGGTCTCGGGGTGAAGTACCTGTTCAACAACGACAAGGTGAGAACGTCATCCGTGGCGTGGGTGTTCCCCGTTTACGTCAATGCCCGCGGTAATTTCATCTCGCAGCAGGATCGTGGATCGGTGCCTTTCTGGTCGGTCAATGTGGGCGGCGAGTTCCGGGGCGGATTTCTGTTTGCTCCGACTTTGGGCTATCGCTTCGGGGCTTCGCGCCACAGTTTTACGCTGGGGGTCGGCTACACGCTCTCTCAATACGACACTTATAAAAAGAACAATGAAATGATCGGTACGATTCATCTAAAAGTCGGTTATGAATTTTAAAAATCACGATGATATGAATAAGTTACTCATTTTCGCTTTTGCCGCAATACTTTTTGCCTCTTGCGGTTCTACCACCAAGGCCACTGCGTACTACACCTACAATACGCAATGTTTGGGGACAGAGTTGGATGGGTCGCAGACCCTGCTGGCCTGGGGTGAGGGTCGAAATCGCTCCGACGCCATCGAACAAGCTAAGAAGAATGCCGTGCGCGATGTGATTTTCAAGGGAATCCATGCCGGAAAAACCGAATGTACCCAGGTGCCTCTGGTCAACACGCCTAACGCGCAGCAGCGCTATGAAGAGTATTTCAATATCTTTTTTGCCGACGGAGGCGAATACCTGAAATATGTTTCGATGGCCGACCAGAAGAGCGGCAGCAAGGATAAAGAGGCCTATCAATACGGCAAGAAAATCAGCGTCACGGTCCGTGTGCTGCGTTTCGAACTGAAACGGCGGTTGCAGGACGACGGTATTTTACCCCGATAAATAATAATGACATAAAGAGATGAAAAAGAAATTTTTGACGCTTCTGTGTCTGACGATGGTCACAGGAGTCTGCCTGGCACAAAAAGCGACCAAACCCAGAGTGATGGTCCGTCCGGCCGAAGCTTGGTGCACCGAAAACGGCTATATGCAAAAGGTCGAGAATATGGATATGACGGAGTTGGTCCCCAATTATGAGATTGCCCTCCAGACCAACGGCGATTTGATGCTGGTGATCGCCAAGATCGAGTCACTGATGAATGACCGCGGCTTCACGATCTCCAACTTCCTGCAGGCTATTCGCGGTGTCAAGGCGCAGGCGGCTCGCAGCAGTGGCATGACCTCGAAAAGCACCGGCAGCAACATAGCCATGTCGTTCATGGACGAAATCAACAACCAGGCCAAGGCCGATATCTACTTCGATGTCTACTGGAAGGTGAGCAAGACCGGCCCGAAAAGCACAGTCTCCTACACTTTGAGTGCCTATGACACCTATACTTACAACGCAATCGCTTCGACGTCGGGGACGGGTGCTCCGTCGTTCTCGGCCGGGATTCCCGTGCTGGTCGAGGAGGCTGTGTTGAGCCATATGGACAGTTTTCTGGATCAGTTGCAGGGCTATTTCGACGACTGCATTGAGAATGGCCGTGCCGTAGCACTGGAAATCAACTGCTTCGACGATGGATCGGGGCTCGATATGGAGTCCGAGTACGGCGGCCGTGAGCTGCGCGAGATCATCGAGGATTGGGTTTCGGACAATTCGGTTAACCGTGCATACAATTTGGTGGACGACACGGAAACGACCATGGTGTTCCAGGATGTGCGTATTCCGCTTTACGACGAGCGCGAGCGTCCGATGAATGCCGGCTCGTATGCCCGCGGTTTGAGAAGACTTCTTCAGTCGCTCCAGATTCCCGTCAAGCAGGGCAGCAGTACTCTGGGTCGCTGTCAGTTAATTATCGGTGAAAAATAACAGCAATATGAAAAAGATTCTATTATCTGCCCTTATGGCCTTTTGCGGATTCACCGCCATGAGCCAGCAGTGCGATATCGCATTCGGGGTATATTTTGAAGAGGCGAGCCCCGAAATGACGGAGCAGAACAAGGCTTATCTGAAAAATGTGATAAACAGAGCTATGACCCAAAGCAACGGTCTGGGCAATCTGGAGGATTCGCGTTTCTGCATCGTCGTGGCTACCGATGCCGTCGATGAACACATCATCGCCGGAGCTCCGGCCAAAACGGTCTTGAACCTCGATCTGACCTTCTATGTGGGCGACATGGTCGACGGCAAATTGCTCTCATCGTGGACCACCCGCGTAAACGGTGTAGGCAATTCGGCGGGACGTGCGTTCCAGAATGCCATCACCAAGATCAAGCCGCAGAACCGTGAACTGGGTGCGTTTGCGGCCAAGGCCCGCGACGAAGTGATCGGTTACTACGACCGCAACTACAAGAACATTATCAAGAAGGCCGACGCAGAAGTCGCTCTTCGCCACTACGATGCCGCTCTCTACCGGTTGATGAGCGTGCCGGAGTGTTGTGCAGGCTACGACGAGGTCGTGGTCAAGGTCAAGGAGGCCTATAAGCTGTACATCGACTACAAGTGCAACGAAAACCTGGCGCAGGCTCGTGCCGCATGGATGTCGGGTTTCACGAGCGAAAATGCCTCGATAGCCGGAGTATTCCTCTCGGAGATCTATCCCGATGCCGCCTGCTACACCGAAGCCGTAGCGCTGATGAACGAGATTAAGGGCCACATGGGAGAGGAGTGGAAGTTCCGGCTCAAACGTTGGGATGATCTGGTGAGCATCGAGAAACAGCGAATGGGATATGCCCGCGAGATTGCTTTGGCTTACGCGCAGAATCAACCGCAGCATATCATCCGTTTCCCGTTTTAGTGTCGTGACCGGATCGGCGCACGGAAAAACAGGGAAGATCTGCAGACGGAGCTTTCAGTTGCTTTGAGCGCCAATTCGGAAGGGTCCCAATGATCCGAGGAGGCTCGTATTAAAACTTAAATAAACCAATATACCTCACTTCTTATGAAAAAACTTTTTCTATTGTCAATCGTCGCATTGATGACTTGCAGCCTCGCGGCCCAGGATTTAGTGCCCAAGCATAATGACAAAGGTGTTTTCGGTTATGGCTTGAAAGACAGCAACGAATTCGTGATCAAACCCCAGTGGGACGAGGCTCGGCCTTTTAACGAGTACGGGATCGCCATTGTCCGCAAGGGAAGCATGTTCGGTTTGATCAACAAGACCGGCAAACCGATCGGCAAATCGATGGGTTACTCGATGATCGCCCCCTACGAGGGTACGGATTACCTGCTGGTGGCCGAGGGTGGTACGCCGGTATCCAACGCCTCGGCGCTCAAAGGGCGTGCGTCGCTTAATGTTTTTGGTTTCAAGGGCTCAATGGGCTATTTGATCAAAGGGGCCAAATGGGGCCTGATGCGACAGGACGGTCAGTTTCAGATTACTCCCGCTTATCAGGAAATCAGCAGCGTGATGGAGAATGACCTGATCGTTGTTCAACAGAAGAACTACCTGGGGGTTATCGATATCAACGGCAAGGAGATCTTCCCGGCCAACTACATGGCCATGACCCCGTTCAACAACCAGGGTGTGGCAGCTTTCCGCAACCGAAAGACTTTCAAGTGGTCGATTGTCGACAAGTCGGGACGCACGATTATCGGCGAGGATCAAAACCTCAACCTGATCTATCAATATACTATGGACGAACTGGGTTTGATCAATCTGGTCACCGTCGATTCTCTGATGAAAAACAAGGCGTTGCGCCGTAGCCCCGAACGTCTGATGCCCATCATGAACAGCGGTATCACATGGATTAACACCGACCAGCCCTACCTGCTGGCCTCGGAACCGGTGAAGAAAAAGGAATCGCCCAAGTGGAATTTGTTCGATTTGAATGGCAACAAATTGATCAACAGCGAGATCGTCTATGTATGCGCCCCTTCGGAAGGTATTACGATCGGCTATAAGGGCAATCGCGCCTGTCTTTACAACCTCGAAACCAAAACAACCGTGCAGATCGAATCCCGCGACTACCTGCCCTTCCACAATGGTCATTCGATGTCTGTGTCGAAAGACCCCATAGACTATTACCTGATCGACAAAACGGGTAAGCGTACTTCTAACCATTTCGACGCTGTTGAGCATGTGGACGAACGCTTCATCGTCAAATCCGGCGATAAATACGGCCTGATCTCGACGGCCGGCGAGGAGATCATTCCGATGGAGTGCAAGTCGCTGATCAATGCCGGAAACGGTCTGTTTGGCGTGAAAAACAGAGATGGGGCATTCGGTTATGTCAACGCTAATGCCGAGACTGTCGTTCCTTTCGAATATGCGGAGGGTACGGTCGTCATCAATGGCTATGCACTTGTTTCTAAGTTCAATCCCGAAACATCGGGGAAGTCCGCGGGTGTGATCAACCTCAAAAACGAGGTGGTGCTGCCCTTCCGGTACGAAGATGCCGTGATTGCCAAAGACAACGAAACAATTGCCGTATGGATACGTCAAGACGGTGTCTACAACCGCTACGATCTGTCGACCGGCGAGCTCACCCCGACCTCCTATGTTGCCATGACCGCCGAGGCGATCGGTATGATCACTCAAAACGGCAAAGACCTCTACGGTCTGATAGTTGACGGCCGCGAGGTAATCCCCTGCGCCCTGGATAGCAAAGAACGCGTCGCCATGTTGTACAACCACATGGTGATCAACGAGGTGGCGGCAATCAACGCCATCGAGGCCCGCATGATGGCTATCAAACTCGATCCCGAAAGAAACAGCTTCAAACTCTCGGATACGATCGGCGAAAATTATTGGGACTTCTAAACTACTATCTGAACTATGAAAAAGATTATCATATCCACCTTCCTGGCTGTACTCTTTGTCCAAGTATCAACAGCCCAACGCCGTGATATCGACGAAAATTCTTATCGGCGCAGTTCGCTCTACTCGTTGCTCATATCGCATACCGATCAGAAATTCAACGCTGAAATCCAGGATGTATTTCTCGAAATCCCCATTCCCGACACCTATAACGATCACGATCTGAGCGTCAAGATCGTCAGCCTGGAGGAGAAGATCAAGAAAGACCAGCAGAGCAAATCCGATGCGGCTCCGATGGGTCCCGAAAAGGTCACCAAGTTCCTGGAAGACAACCTGATTGCCAGCCGTTTGGTCGGACGCTGGTTCATGCGAGACTACAATACGGGCGAATGCTCCATGGATCTGGTCAGGGATCGCGGTCTGTATGCCGCCAGCGAGATCGACCGTATCAAGGCCTCCAATAATTTGAGAGGTGAGGCCCTGCTGGCCGATGCCGGCGAGGATCTGATTCAGAATACTTTCGTACTGGTGAACGATGTGGTCTATGTCGACAAGGCCCAGCGTGCCAAGGTATGGGGAGGGCTCCTGAAAGCCTTCGGCACGGTGGTTTCCGTAGCTACGCACACCGATATTACCGATCTTACCGACAAAGTTGGCGACATGATCGAAACCATCAAAGGCTTCTCGGTGAAGGTCCACACCTTCCTCTACCAGCTCGAATGGGATGAAGAGATCGCCGCCATCACCTACGACAACTGGAACAACCGTGATGCTTTCGAAGCCAATCGCGGCCGGTATCGCCTGAAATACATCGGCGACCAGAACAGCAAGGGCGCTACGTCCTCGTTTATGGGTATCCGCGAGGACCAGCCCGAGGTGATGATTCGCAAAGCCTGTCAGCGTGCGCTGGATGAGAATATCGCCAACCTGCAACAGAATTTCCAGAGCTTCCAGATCAAGACTCCTCTGGAAAACGTCGAACCGCTCAAAGCCCGGGTAGGCAAGAAGGAGGGAATCACGGAGGATTCGCGTTTCGAGGTGCTTGAGCCGCAGAAGAATGAAGCGACAGGCCGCATCACCTACAAGAAAGTTGGCGAAATCAAGCCTGTACCTAATCTGATCTGGGATAACCGCTATATGGCAGTCGAGGAGATGGCCGAGGGTGCCAATTTGGGTTACACCACCTTCAAGAAGGTAAGCGGCGGCAAATTTATGCCTGGTTATCTGATCCGCCAAATCAAATAATCATTCATCACACCTACAAGTCAGCCTCGGTGCGGATGATGGCGTTTTTAGATCCTTGAACGGCATTGAGGGTGGCAGCCTGAGTGCCATCGGTGTTGCCTATATGGTCTAATCGATACGGCGCAACGCGAGAATGACAAGCAGGTCGGAACTGAATACGTTCCGACCTGCTTATACTTTATATAGAATTAACATAGTGCCGTTTGAAAAAACGGATGAAAATTTGCTTTTGTTTCGGGTGCAATAACACGGTAAAGAACGGTTGCAAGTCAGGGAAACAGAGTTGTAAATGCAAAAATCAAGCAGACGGCAGACGCCTCTCGGATAAAGAGTGGGTCAGTCCCATCGGAGTCGGTATCCGACCAGTCGTCCGGAATTGCCTGCAGCACAAGAATTGCTCGATCTGCCCGAACTATTACGTACATGGACAAAGCGGAATTTACGGCGAACCCGGATTCGCGGCAGGAGCGGTGGGTTTCTGTGAAAGCGTACCTTCGACCGGCGAAGCGGGTACCGCGCCTGACGCATCCGAGAGGTTCGAGTGCCTATTTGAGTCTAAAACGGAATATGCCGTGGCTGCGGACTTTTCAAGAATACACATATTGACATACCCCGAGAACGAACAATGCACTGGACGGTGTATTTACGGATACAAAGGTCAAATTGAGGGTGCATTCGGGTATCACTAAATTGCGCAGACGTGCTCTAATTCAGGAATAGATCGCCTGACATTACGAATCTCTATTCTCCGTTTCACATACCCCTCCCTCAAAAGAAAAGAGGCTGCAAGTATTTGCAACCTCCTGTAAGGTGGACCCAGAGGGGCATGATCCCACGACCTTCGGATTATGAGTCCGCTGCTCTGACCGA
>CAZHMX010000014.1:0-28451 GCA_964533725.1 uncultured Alistipes sp.
TCGACTCGGCGTCGAGGTGGTTGGTCGGCTCGTCCAGAAGCAGCACGTCGGGCTGTTGCAGCAACAGACGGCACAGGGCCACGCGGCGACGCTCGCCGCCCGACAGGTGCGCCACGTTCTCGTCGGCATCGGGGCAGCGCAGGGCGTCCATCGCGCGCTCCAGGACGCTGTCCAGCTCCCATCCGTTTACGTGGTCGATCTGTTCGTACAGTTCGCCCTGCCGCTCGATCATGCGGGCCATCTGGTCGTCGTCCATCGGCTCGCAGAGCTTCATGTTGATCTCTTCGTACTCCTTGAGCAGGGCCACCGTGGCGGCGCAACCCTCCTCGACCACCTCGCGGACGCTCTTCGTGTCGTCCAGCTGGGGGTCTTGCTCCAGGTAGCCGACCGTATAACCGGGCGAGAAGACCACTTCGCCCTGGTAGTTTTTGTCGATGCCGGCGATGATCTTCATCAAGGTCGATTTACCGGCGCCGTTCAGACCGATGATACCGATCTTTGCGCCGTAGAAGAAGGAGAGGTAGATATTGTTCAATACCCGTTTTTGGTTGGGGAAGGTTTTCGAGACCCCGACCATCGAAAAAATGATTTTCTCGTCTGCCATTTGTCGTGAATTTTCTTTGAGCGCAAAAATACGAAAAATTCTTGAAAATTCATCGACCTGCCGGGCGCTTTGCATAAAAACGCCCCCTGCGGTTTACTTTCGCGGTACCGTACGGCTTTCGAGCGAGGCTTCGCGGCGCAGTGCGGAGAGCCGGATGGCATAGGCGATGAGGTTCAGCCCCGCGAAGAGCAGCGTCAGACCGATCCATATCACGGCCAGTCCGCCGCCGACCACGGGATGGAAGAGCACGAAAAAGGCCCCGACCATCACCAGCACGCCCCAAAGGGTCATCCACCCCGTGCGCTGCACCCCTTCGGCCCGCATGTCGCTCGCCGCCGCGATGGCCCGGCTGCCGCGGTACAGGAGCCAGAATCCCAGTACGAAGGGCAGGGCGCTCATCAGCAGGACCGGTGCGCTGAAGAGCCACAGCCCCAGGATGATCTCGACCACGCCCGCCGCGATCAGCGCCACGCGGTCGCCCGTCACGGGAGTATTGGCTCCGTAATAGATCTCCAGCACGCCCGAGAGCAGCACCACCACCCCGAACAGGATCGAGAGGGTCAGATAGGTGTCGGCCGGATGGAAGAAGACCACGATGCCGAGGATCAGGACCACGAGTCCCATAATGAGCGTCAATTTCCAGTTTTTTACGGCTGTGCCGTAGTGTTCCAGGTTGAGAATGTCGTTGTTCATCATCGAAAAATTTTAGTTGTTCAGCCCTCCTCGCAAGAAATCTGCCAAAGCCGTTTCGGCGGGGTCGGCCGGGCGGATTAACCGTTTTTAGGTAGCGGCGGCGGGAAAAATCGCCACAATTGGCGATTGTGCGTCCGGCCCGCGTGGCGTTACTTTGCAGTCGCTATGAGATACGTGTTCTATACTCTTTCGATACTCCTTCTGCTCTCTCCGTCACGGCACCCGGCAATGGCCCGGACGACGGATCCGACGACGGTCTGCGCAGCGGCGCAACCGGCACTCCCGACGCTTCCGGATGCGTCGGCTCCGACGACAGATCCGACGGTCCGGACGACCGGTCGAGTAGCGGGTCGGGTGGTCGATCGGCGGACGGGTGAGGCGGTGCGCGGTGCTGCGGTCGGTGCGGGCGACGGCACGCTGTGGACTTCGACCGACCGCGAGGGAGGTTTCGTCCTGGAGCGGGTCGGACGGGGCGACGTGGTGCTGCATGTCAGCTGTTTGGGCTATGTGACGCGCGAACTGACGGTCCGTGCGGGGACGGAGGATCTGCGTATCGAATTGCAGAACAGCTCGTTGGCCATAGACGAGGTCGTGGTGACCGCCCGCCGGGACGACCGTGCGGCGGGAACCTCCTACTCGGTGGGCCGCGAGGCGCTCGACCACCTGCAGCTGGTGGCCGTCACGGATCTTGCGGCGCTGCTTCCGGGCGGCAAGAGCGTCAACTCCGACCTCACGGCGGCCCGTACGCTCTCGCTGCGCGACGGCGGACAGTCAGCGGGCAATGCGGCCTTTGCCACGGCGGTCGAGGTCGACGGCGTGCGGTTGGGCAACAATGCCTCGTTCGCCTCGCCTTCGGGGGTGCAGACGCGCGGTCTGACGGTCGGCGATATCGAATCGGTGGAGGTGCTGACGGGAGTTCCGTCGGCCGAATACGGCGATCTGGGGAGCGGCGTGGTGCGCATCCGCACGCGCAAGGGGGTCACGCCGTGGAACATCTCCCTCTCGACCAATCCGCGGACGTGGCTCTTCTCGCTGGCCAAGGGGTTCCGCCTCGGTTCGGGAACCCTCAACGTCAGCGGCGAGTGGACCCGCGCCACGCAAAAACTCTCCTCGCCCTACACCGCATACACCCGCCGGGGAGTGACCGCCGCCTACACCAACACCTTCCGCCGCCGCTGGCACTTCGAGGCGGGGCTTGCGGGAACGGTCGGCGGAATGAACAGCCGCGAGGATCCCGACGCCTTCACGGGGGCTTACAGCCGCGGCCGCGACAATACGCTGCGGGCCCACAGCGCGCTGACGTGGATGGTCAACCGTCCGGGAATCACACAGCTGCATTGGGATGCCTCGGTCAGTTTCCATGACGAACGCACCTACAGCTACGACTACCATACGGCGGCCTCCGAACTTCCCGCCGCGCACGCCGGCGAGGAGGGCTATCATCTGGCCGACCGGCTGCCGTACGCCTATTTCAGCGGCTGCGTGGTCGACTCCAAAGAGGTCGATATCGCCTCGGCATTGAAATATTCGTGGGTATGGCGCCGCGACCGCCTGCAACACCGCCTCACGGCGGGGGTGCAGTGGAAGAGCACGGGCAATACGGGTCGGGGCGAATATTACGACGACCCCGCGCTGGCTCCCTCGGGTTACCGTCCGCGCCCCTACGGCGACTATCCGCGCATGCACAACCTCTCGGCCTATGTCGAGGAGTCGCTGACCCTGCCCGTCGGTCCGACCGACCTGACCCTGACGGCGGGCGCGCGCATGGAGTCGCTGTTTCTGCGCGGCAACCGCTACCGCCATACGACGATCCTCTCGCCGCGGCTCAACCTGCGCTGGCGGTTGACCGACCGGCTGACCTTGCGGGGCGGCTGGGGAACGGCGGGCAAGCTGCCCTCGTACTGGATTCTCTACCCGCGCCCGGAGTACCGCGACGTGCAGACCTTCGGCTTTTCGATGGAGGATAACCGTTCGGCCTATGTCTACTACTCGCAACCCTACACGATGCTGCGCAACGACGATCTCCGCTGGCAGCGCAACCGCAATGCCGAGGCGGGGGTCGAGTGGACGGCGGGCGGTTTCCGCCTCACGCTCTCCCTTTGGCGGCAGACCACGCTCGATCCCTACCGCTACACGGGCTGTTACGAGCCGTTCAGTTACACGATATTGCAGCTGCCCGAGGGCTATGCGGTGCCGGCGCACCCCGAGGTCAAGGTCGACCGTCAGACGGGCATGGTCTGGATGCGCGGCGACAGAGAGGAGTACTGGACCCCGATGGAGGTACGCGTGACGGACCGGACCTTCGTGCGCACGGTGCGTCCCGAAAACGGGGCCAAGGTGCGGCGTCAGGGGTTGGAGCTGATTGTCGAGTCGCCCGAGATCCGCCCCCTGCGTACCACCTTGCGGTGGGATGCCGCGTGGACCTCGATGCGCTATGTCGATGCGGGGCTGACGGCCTCTTACCGTGCGGGCTGGTCGCACCCGACGCTTCCGGACCGCTCCTATCCCTATGTCGGTCTCTATGCCGACGGCGGCTCCGCATCGGTGGTCAACGGCTGCAAGACCCGCACGCTGGATGCCAACCTCACGGTCATCACCCATATCCCGCAGGCCCGTCTGGTCGTCACCTGCCGTCTGGAACTTGCGCTCGAACGCCGCCGTCAGAACCTCTCGCTGCTGGACGGGCAGCCCTATGCGCAGCCTGTGGGCGAGGAGGGCTATACGGCGATCCGCCCCGTGGCCTGGATGGATCTGGACGGAACCCGCCACCCCTTCACCGACGCCGAGGCCGCCGATCCCGCCTTCGCGGGCCTGATCCTGCAGTCGAACAACATCCACACCTTCGACCCGGACGGCTACGACCCCTATATGTCGGCCAATTTCAGCCTGACCAAGGAGATCGGCAACCATGTGTCGCTCTCCTTCTATGCCAACAACTTCACCCGCTCGCGTCGCTATGTGCGCTCCTGGGCGACGGGTGTCGGCGCCATTTTCACTCCCGATTTTTACTACGGACTCACGTGCCGCATCAAATTCTGACCTATGAGACGACTCTGTTTTCTTCTTCTTTCTGTGCCGGCGCTCCCGGCCGTCCTTTCCCTTATGACGGTCCTGACCTCCTGCACGGCGTTAGAGCAGGCCGACCCCTACGAAGGGCGCCTTTCGACCCTCACCGTGCAATTAGATTATGCCGCGGGCTATGAATCCTACCTCCGCGAGGGCATCCCCGTCCGTGTCGAGGAGATCGACCGCGGCGGCTGCTACGAAACGCGGACCGATGCCGCGGGGCTCGCCTCGGTCGACCTTCCCGACGGCAACTACCGCGTGACGGTGAGCGATCGCGCCGACGGGTGGATCTTCAACGGCCTGGCCGACCGCGTCCGCCTCAACCGTCCGTTGCGGGTCGAGGTCCCCATGACGGCCTCCAAAGCCGGTTCGCTGGTGATTAAAGAGATCTATTGCGGCGGCTGCCTCTGCACTCCCGCGGAGGGGCGCTACCAGTCCGACAAATACTTCATCATCCACAACAACGACTCCGAGTGCCGCTACCTGGACGGCCTCTGCTTCGGGGTGCTCGACCCCTATAATGCGCAGGCGACCAACGTGTGGGTCAAGACCGATCCCGTGACGGGTGCCGCCCTTTATCCCGATTTTGTCCCCGTAGCGCAGGCCGTCTGGCAATTCGGCGGTGCGGGTACGGATTTTCCGGTCGAGGCGGGTGCCGATGCCGTGGTCTGCTGCGCGGGCGCCATCGACCACGCAGCGCAATATCCCCTCTCGGTCGACCTCAACCGCGAGGAATACTTCGTCTGCTACAATCCCACCTATTTCCCCAACCCCGTCTACCATCCCGTTCCGGGCGACCGCATTAGGCGCGACCACTGGCTCGAGGTGGCGATCAAGATCGGACAGGCCAATGCCTTTACCCTCTCGATCTTCTCGCCCGCCGTGGTGCTTTTCCGCGCCGAGGGCGCGTCGGTGCGCGAATTTCTGGCCCGTGAGGGGAGTGTCATGGCGAAACCGGGCAGCTCGACCGACCGGGTGGTCTGTGTGCCGGCGGAGTGGGTGATCGACGGTGTGGAGGTCTTCTACGGCGGTTCGTCGTCCAATCTCAAGCGCCTGCCGCCCTCGATCGATGCGGGTTATGTGGTGCAGTCCGAGACCTATGCGGGTCGTTCGCTCCACCGCCGGGTCGACGAAGCGGCCACGGCTGCGGCGGGTTATGAGGTGCTTTGCGACACGAACAACGCCTCGGCCGATTTTTACGAACGTGCAAAACCTTCGCTCCATGAATAGACTGCTCCTTCTGTTTCCGGTTCTTTTGCTGGCGGGTGCGGCGATGGCCCAGTCGCCTTATGGACAGATCGAACGCCGCAATCTGTGGAGCGGCAGCGTGAACGGCTGTTCGGTGGCCCGCGATACGGTGACGGCCTCCGAGGCGATGCTCTACGGCGAAATGGAGCGCGGCGGATGGCGCTCCCCGTCGATGGCACCGCGGCTGTGGCACGCCGGTGCCGAGGCCTCGACGGTGACCCACTACGGCCGTTTGTCGCTCGGCGGATCGTTCGGTTTCGACCACTTCGAGGGCCGCGGGATGTGCGGTTCCATGTTTGTCGAACCGGGATTCTATCCCGTCGACGTGCTCGAGTTCACCCCGGGACGGAAACAGCGGCAGACCTATGCGCTGGAGGGTCGGATCGCCGCCCCGGCAGGCCGCGGCTGGCTTCTGGGCGCGCAGATCGAATTCGGAGCCGCCAACTATGCCAAGCGCAAGGACCTCCGCTACACCGACTACCGCCAGCGGTTTGCCGTGGCCCCCGCCGTGCAGTACACCCGTCCGTGGGGAGCCGTCGGATTGAGCTGTCTCTTCGAAAAAAACAGCGAGAACATCCGTGCCGAGGAGATCGGTTCCACGGCCGATACCTATTATGCCTTTTTGGACAAGGGGCTGATGTTCGGCGTGTCGGAGGCGTGGACGGGCAGCGGCCTGCACCTCGACGAGGCGGGTATCGACGGTTTCCCTGTGCGCGAGATGATCCGCGGCGTGGCCCTGCAGGGCGAGTGGCGCGCCTGGTTTGTGGAGGCGGTCTGGCGCTGCGGCCGCGGCGTTGTGGGCGAAAAATCCTGCGAATGGTTCGTCTTCCCCTCGCATCGGGTCGATCTGCGTACGGCGTGGCGCAGGGTAGGGGAGCGCGACACCCACATCGTGCGGGCGGAGTGGACCTGGAGCCGTCGGCGCAACGAAGAGCGCGTCCTGGGCCGCGAGACGCAGGGCGGTGTGACGTTGCCCGTCGTCTACGGTTCGGTCCCCGTTTTCGGGGAGTGCCGGTGGTCGCTCTCCTCGCGCTGGGACTGGATCGTCCCGCGCGGCGAATACTCGGTGCGGATGACCTTCGGGCAACAGGAGGGTTTGGCCTCGCCCCTCTATCCGCAACGGCACTATCGTCGGCTGAACCGCTTCGAGACGGAGGTTTCGGCGATCCGCCGTACGGGCCGTTTCGAATGGTCGGCCGGTGCGGGCTTCTCGGTCGGCGGCAGCGACGAATACGCCATCGCGACCGCTGGTAACGTCCTTGTCGACGGCGAACCCTGCCGTCTGACGGATTATTGGAATGCCGAGACCGAGTACCTCACCGCCCGGGTCTTCAGCCTCTCCGCCGAGGTGCGGTATGCCCTTTGGCGCGGCCTTTTTGTCGGTGTGGGCGGCCGCTGGCAACACGCGGCAGGAACGAAATACCTCCCCGGACCGAACCGCCTGACGGGTCGGGTCGGGATTACATACAGATTCTGATTGTTTAATTCTTAAAATACATGCGTATGACAACAAAAAAACTTTTCATCTGCCTGGCAGCCTCGGTGGGGCTTGCCGCCTGTAACAACTACGATGAAGGCGCGATGACGGCTCCTGCGGCCTGTCTCCGGATCGAACCCGTCATTACCCGCGCCACGGAAGTGAACTTCGAACCGGGCGACCGCATCGGTCTGCGGCTGGTGGCCGGCGGCGTCACCGAGGCCGACAACGCCTGTCTGACCTTCTCGGACGGGCTCTTTGCGGGCAGTCTGCTTTGGTATGCCGAGGGCACGACCCCCGCATCGCTGCGCGCCTATTACCCCTACGCCGACCCTGCGCCCGCCGCCTTCAGCGTCCGGACCGACCAGTCGACTGCAGCCGCCTACACCGCCTCGGACCTGATGGCTGCGGCCAAGGATGAGGTTCTGCCCACTGCGAACGCCGTCAGCATGGTCTTCAGACACCGCCTGACCCGAATCGTCCTGAACGTGACGAACGAGGCGGGTTCGGCCATCGTCTCGGCCACGTTGAAGGGGGCTCGCACGGAGGCGTCGTTCGATCTGGAGGAGTGTACCGCGACGGTGGTTGAAAGCGCTTTGCCCGCCGATATCGTGATGTACCCCGTCGAGGCCGACAAACGCTACGCCGCCATCGTCGTCCCGCAGGAGGTCGCTCTCGCGTTGGAGGTGACCCTGAACAACGGGGTGACCCTTTCGCAGCGTCTGGCCTCGGCCCGGCTGTCGGCCGGCGGTCAGTATTCGGTTCTTGTGCGTGTGCTGCCGCAGGAGCTGAAGGTCACGTTGAGCGGCGAGATCGAGAACTGGACGGACGAGGGCGAACTGAATGCCGAGGGTTCGGAACCCGCCGAGGCCGCCTTTGAGGACCACGCCGACGAAAATTACTTCCTCTACGGCGGAGAGCGCTATGCGACGGTCACCCTCTCCAACGGTCAGCGCTGGATGGCCGAGCCGCTGCGTTACCTGCCCGAGGGAATGACCCCTTCGACCGATCCGACGGCCGACAGCCATGTTTGGGCTCCCTACACGCTCGATTGCGAGGGCTCGACGACGCTGACCGCCCGTGCCGCCGTACCTTCGCTCGATGCCGGACTGGTGAAGAAAAACGGCTATCTTTACGATACCTATGCCGCTTTGGGCGGCAAAACGGTGACCGTCGACAACTATACCTCGTTCGAGGGCGCGCAGGGTATCTGTCCCAAGGGTTGGCATATCCCCACCCGTGGCGAGTATCTGGTCCTCTGCGGTGCCTCCAACAAGACGGCCGACGCTCCGTTGGTGAGCGACGACACGGCGCTCTTCTGGGACAAGAACCTCGGTTACGCCCCCGTTTCCGCCTTCAACGAGGCCGGCTGGAACTTCGTCATGACGGGTATCCGCATGAAGTCGGGCTACACGGCATCCCCCGCCTATCAGCAGACGCGCATCTGGTCGGGCAACTCGACGGTCGTCGACTGGTTCAACCTCCCCGCATTGACTTACATCATGACCTCCACCGCCTACAGCTACAACGGCACGGCCGACGACCTCAAGAACATGCAGTTCTTCGCGCTGATGACCACATTCACCTCCACCTCCTACCCCCAAGGCCGCACCTCGCTGGCCTACAGCCACGTGGAGAGCGGTCTGCAGTTGCGCTGCATCGCCGACCGCGACTAACCTATTAATACTAATAAAAAATCCGGGGCTGCCGTACACGCTGTGCGGCAGCCCCGGATTTTTGGTCGGAAGATCTCCTATTTGGCGTCGATCTCGCGCAGGAGCTCCTTGACGGCGGCTTCCAGCTGCTGGTCGACACCCGTAACCACCACGGCGGGATCGTTGGCCACCTTGATGTCGGGCTCCAGTTGCTGGTTCTCCAAATAAGATCCGTCGTCCAAAAGGTAACCCGTCACGGGAATGCCGAAGATCAGTGAGGGATCCTGCAGCGTCACCCAGTTGACGCTCGTCATCGTGCCCGGCACAGGCATGCCGACCAACTTGCCCAGGCCCAGATGGCGGTAGACCCAGGGGGTGCCGTGGGCGTTGCTGTAGTTGGCCTCGCAAGTGAGCATAATGCTCGGTTTGGTCCACCGGCGCGAGGGCATCACGCTGGTCTTGACGCCGTGTACCTCCTGCACGAAGTAGGCTTTGGCACTGAAGAGCACCTCGATATCCTCGTGCAGACGGCCGCCGCCGTTCCAGCGCGTGTCGACGACGATACCCTCCTTGTCGATATATTCGCCCAGGATCTTGGCATAGATCGTGCGGAAACTCTCGTCGTTCATACTCCGGATATGGACGTAGCCCAGACGGCCCTTCGACAGCCGTTCCACATCTTTCTCGCGCTGCTTGACCCAGCGGCGGTAGAGCAGTTCGCCCTCGGCGCCTATGGTCGTGGGGAGCACCACCTCGTCCCATCGTTCGCCCGTCGCGGGGTCGCAGATCCCGACCAGGGTCTTTTTGCGGGCCAGGTTGTTGAGCAGCTGCGCGGGGTCGGTGTCGGCCGTCAGCTTCCGGCCGTTGATGTGCTCGACCACCATGCCGGCCCTGACGCGCGAGGTGGCGCGGTCGAATACGCCGCCTTCCAGCACCTCGTCGATCCGCAGACCGTCACCCGTGTAGTTCCAGTCGTAGAGCAACCCTAACGAAGCGGTCGGCTCGTTGGCCCCTGCGGGATAGTAGCGGCCGCCCGTGTGCGAGACGTTCAACTCGCCCAGCAGTTCGCTCAGCAGCTCGGCGAAGTCGTAGTTGTTGTCGATATGGGGCAGGAACCGTTCGTATGCGGCCGTCATCGCCTTCCAGTCGACTCCGTGCATCTTGGGGTGATAGAAACGCTCCTGCTCCTCGTGGCAGACGTAGCGGTACATGTATTCGCGTTCGCGCGCGGGGTCGAGCTTCATCGTTCCGGAGACCGATATCGGCTTCGAGCGTCCGCTCTTGGCGTCGAATTTGCGCGGCGAGCTGCCCAGCAGATAGAAGTTGCCGTCGTTGTCCTGTTCGATCGAATAACGCCCGCTGCCCAGCTTCTCGACCAACTTGACCGAACCTTTGCGCGGCTCTATTTTCCACAGATCGTACCCCTTTTCGAACGACGCGAGATAATAGATGCTCTCGCCGTCCTTCGACATCACAGCGTCGCCGATTGCCGCCGAATTGGGCGTCAGCCGTATCGTGCGGTCGGCCAAGCGCGTAAAGTCGAAGACCAGATCCTTTTTCTCCTCTTTCTTGCCCTCTTTGTCCTCTTCGCCAGCCTTTCCGCCGTCTTTTTTGTCCTTGTCGTCTTTGGCCTCTTTCTTCTCCTTTCCGGCTTGCTCCTTGTCGCCCTTGTCCGCCTTCTTGGCAGCGGCTTTCTGCTCTTTCTCCACCTCTTTGGCCAGTGCGTAATCCTCTTCGCTCAAACGGAACCTGTCGTAGGCGTCAGCGTTCAGGAAGGTCAGCATCAGGTCGTACTGCGACCCCCACGAGGCGTGGTTGCGCATGCCGTAACGCTCCGATCCGAAGAGGATGGCATTGCCGTCCAGCACCCAGCGGGGCGACTGGTCGAAATAACCGGTTTTGGTGATGTAGGTCATCTTGCCGGTAGCCACCTCGATCACGGCGATATCGCTGTAGGGCTGGTGGTGCAGATCCGTCGCCTCGATCAGGAGCCATTTGCCGTCGGGCGACCACTGCGAGCCGAACCCTTTCGAACGGCTGGCCTCGGTCGAACCGTCGGTCATCTGCCGCGTCTTCATCGTCTTCAGATCGACCACCATCAGCTTCGTGCGGTCCTCCACATAGGCCATCTGCTTGCCGTCGGGCGAGATCGAGGGATAGGTGCGGTCCACGCCGTCGGCCTTGAACACGGGTTTTTCGTCGATGAGCGTGGCGTTCGAGAAGTTGGGATCCTCCTCGCGGGCGATTTTAGCGCAATAGATGGCGAAATAGCCGTCGCGCTCGGAGGTGTAATAGAGCGTACGGCCGTCCTTGCCCCAGGCTACATCGCTCTCGCGTGCGGGCGTGTGGGTGATCTGCTTGGTGGAGTTGTGCTCCACGGAGGTGACGAAGACCTCGCCGCGCACGGTGAAAGCCAGCTGTTTGCCGTCGCGCGAGACGGTCGACCCCGAAGCGCCGCGTACCGAAACCGTGTAGACGGGATCGGCGTCGTCACGCACAATATCGATCTTGACCTTGACGGGTGCGGCCGTGCCGCGCTTGGTGTAGATCTCGCCGTTCCACGTGAAGGCCAGCAGCCCCTCGCGCGACTGGGAGAGGAAACGCACGGGATGCGTCTTGAAACTGGTTACGGCCTTGATTTCGGAGGGATTGTCTAACGGGAAGGTGTAAACGTTCATCGAGCCGCCGCCCCGTTCGCTCAGGAAATAGACGGTCTGTCCGTCGGCCGTGACGACGGGGTTGCGGTCCTCGCCGCCGCGCAGGGTCAGATTGGTGTGCTTGCCCGTTGCGGCGTCGTAACGCCAGACGTCGCGCGTGATGGAGGAGGTGTGGTGCTTGCGCCACTGATCCTCGCCGCCCTTGACATCCTCGTAGACGAACGACGCTCCGTCGGGCAGATAGCTCACCCACAGCGCCGGCGTAGCCAGCAGCTGCCCCGTGCGACCTCCGCCGACGGGCACGCGGTAGAGTTCGCCCATACTGCGGTGGGCGAAGAGCGCGCTGGAGGCGGGATCCTGAATGGCGGCGCTGAAAAGGATATATTTGCCGTCGGGCGTGAAGGCCTGCGGATATTCGGCCGTCGAGTGAAAGGTCAGCCGCGTAGCCGCGCCGCCGTCGGCCGACATCACAAAGACATCGGCTCCGCCGAACCGGTCGCTGGCAAAGGCGATTTTCTTGCTGTCGGGCGACCACACGGGATCGCTCTCATAGGAGGGTTGTGCAGTCAGTCGTGTTGCCGTGCCGCCGTTGACGGGGACGGTGTAAATATCGCCTTTGTAGGTGAAGGCGATTTTCTGCCCGTCGGGCGAGATCCGGACGTCGCGGAGCCACAGCGGGGTTGCCGCCTGTGTCGCGGCGGTCGCCAGCAGCATCGAGGCGAGCAGTGTCAAAAAGTTTTTCTTCATAGCAGGAGCACTCGTTTTTTGTTTCGTTTAGTTTTCGCAAAGGTACGAAAAGCCGCGGGAAAACAAAATCTTTTTGGCGATTCATTTCGTCTGTCCGCACCGGATTGTGCCGCGCCGGCCCGTTTTTCGGGTCTTTGGCGCGCTTCCGGACAAAAAACCCGCACGGAGGAATGCCGTGCGGGAGTAAGACAGAATTGCAGAATCGGGACACCGGACCGGTCAGAGGGTTTGCTCGACTTTGTAGGTTCCGGCGGCGTATTCCGTCGCTTCGGTCCGGCCAGGGAGGGTGACCTCCGCAACGGCGCCTTCGGGGACGGTGAATTCCCATACCCACGTGTCGCCCTCGTAACGCCAGCGGCTCTCGATAAGACCGGCGGCCGAGCGGTAACGGGCCTCCACGAAGCCGAGCCGTTTGTCGGGAACCGGTTTCATGATGATCCGCGCGAAGCCCGGGTTGGCTGCGTCGCAGGCGATGCCGGCCATTGTCTCCCACATCCATTCGGCGACGCAGCCGTAGGCGTAGTGGTTGAAGCTGTTCATGCCGCGCGGACCCATGCCCTGGTCGATCATGTAGCTGTTCCAGCGCTCCCAGATGGTGGTCGCGCCGTTGTCGACGGAGTAGAGCCAGCTCGGGTTCTTGCGCTGGAAGAGCAACTCGTAGGCTATATCGGCCATGCCGTTCTCGGTGAGCGTCGGCATCAGGATTGAGGTGCCGAGGAATCCGGTCTGCAGACAGTTGTCGTGCCGGGCGAAGTTCTCGCGCAGCCGTTTCACGAGACGTTCCTTGGCCTCGCCGTCGAACAGCCGGTTGCGCAGCGCGAAGAGGGCCGGGGTCTGCATGGTGTTGAGGATATCGGTCTTGAAAGACCCCTCCGCGGTGAAGAAACGGTCCAGAAGATATTGCCGTGCCTCGCTGACCATGGCCTCGTATCCGGCGGCATTCCGACCGGTCGCGGCCGCCATGTCGCGCATCATCGAAGCATCGATCAACCAGTAGCTTGCACTCAGATAGTTCCAATATTCGATGGTCTCGGGCCGTACCAGCACCTTGCCCTTTTTGTTGCGGTAGTGGCTGTTGCCGCTGCAACTCTCCAGAGGCTCGTAGCTCAGCCAGTCGGCCCACTGATAGTTGCCGTTCTCGTCGCGGAGCGCCTCGTGGCTGTATTTGTTCTCGGCGATGCGGTTTATGAAACGCTCCATCGACTCCCAGCTCTCGTCGATGATGGAGGAGTCGCCAAACTGTTTCCAGACCACCCACGGCACGATGATACCGGCATCGGCCCACCCCAGGCGCGACATATCGGTAGGTTCGGCGCCATACTGCGCGCGGGGAGCCACGCCGGGATAACCGCCCAGATCGTTCTGCGAGTCGCGCAGGTCGCGCAACCACTTGTGGAAGAATTTGTCGGTGTCGGCGAAGAAGGTTCCGGTCTCGGAGAACACCTGCGTGTCGGCCGTCCAGCCGAGCCGTTCGTTGCGCTGGGGACAGTCGGTCGGCACGGAGAGATAGTTCGACCGCTGACCCCATACGATGTTGGATATCAGCTGGTTTATGGCGTCGTTGCCCGTCACGATCTCGCCGGTCTCCATCTCCTTCGAAATGGAGGTGACGGGCACGGAGCGAAGCGCTTTGATGCGCACCTCGTCATCGGCCGTCACCGAGAGGAAACGGTAACCGTAGAAGGTGCAGCGGGGCCGGAAGCCGACAAAACCGTTGCTCTTGCCGAACGTATAGTCGAGGAGCATTCCGGTGTCGGGTATGCGCAGATTCAGGCGGTGCACACTCCCTTCGGGCCCGTCCATACCGCGGTTTTTGGCGCCGTTGCCGTCGTTGAGCAGCTCGGCGGGCAGGGCATGGAGCCGGGTCCCCTCCATAGCGCTGAATTCGAACGAGGGTACGGCGGCGCAGTTCTGCCCGAAGTCGACCACCAAGGTCTCGCCGGGCCGGAGCACGATCTGCTGACCTGCGGCGTATTCGCGGTCGATGACCACACGCCCGAACTCCTCTTCGCTCCGACCGTTGACGCTGTGCCACACATAGGCGCGGACGGGTGCAAGGGCGAGATCCTCGCGGAAATAGATCTCGGCACCCTCCGAGGGGAGTATTTCGCCGCAGAATTCGGTGTTTACTTCGGGCGCGGAGAGCTTTTCGGGCGTCTCGAAACCGAGCGGCTCGCGGGCATCGTAATCTTCGCCGTCGAAGATGGCGGCATGGCGGACCGGACCGGCGATGCCGGCTTTCCAGTCCGAGGTGTTGGTTCCGCAGTAGCTTTTGGTTCCGTCGGCATAGGTCAGCTCGAGCACGCCGCGGAAGGCGACCTTTTTGCCGATCATTCCGTCATGACCGCCGGGCGTGATGATCTTGTCGGCCCACCATCCGGGGGTAACCTGTACGGCCAGTGTGTTTTCGGCCTTGGCCCGGGTATTTAGGACGTCGGTCACATCGTAGGTGAACGACCGCTTGGTCTTGGCGTAGTGGGTGAATCCCGGCTTGAGGATCTCCTCGCCGATGAGTTTCCCGTTGACATAGAGTTCGTAGACGCCTAATCCGGAGGTCATCCAGCGGGCCGAGGTCACTTTCCGGTCATTGGTCACCGTGGCGACGAACCAGCTGGCGCCGTCGGCAGCCCGTTCGTTGTTTCCGTGAACGGGACCGGTAACGACGGGTGCATCGGCGACCGAGATCCATTGTGAGCACTCCCACGCGGCGTGGTCGAGCGCCTCGACCCGTTGTCCGAACACCGATTCCTCGGCCGAAGCGCAACCGGTGACACACCCCCAGACCGCGCAAGCCCATAGTGCGACAGTAATTTTCCTTTTCATTGTCGGTTTTATTTAATTTAAGAACAGTTTGTTCCATAAAGATATGAATTTCCGTCCAATCCGCAAAATCTTTCCGCAAAAAGTTTGGGTATTGTATCATAAATTTGCGGCCTGTGCCGGCGGACAGGGACGACACAGGGGAATCGTCGTTGGTTGCGGCAATCCGGGACTGCGTTCGGGGGTTTGCGGCGGGGCGGATGGGCCGGATACCCGGATTGGGGCGATTGAAGACGATATGCAAAAAAAATTCAAATTATTTTGTTTTTAATAATTTCTTTGTAACTTTGCACCGATGCTTCCCCCTTTAAGAAATGCAGTATTGACATGTTCTTTGAGCGAGGTGTGTCGAATAACGTCGTGGAATATATTGTGTATTGATAATGAGGCATATATAAAATGAGACGAATTGTTTTGCTTTTGGCTGTCGTTTTCTGCGTGGCGGTTTCGGGCGCTATGGCGCAGAAAGTCGCAGTGAAAACCAACCTGCTCGCCGATGGCTTTTTTAACCCGAACCTCGGGGTCGAAGTCGGTCTTGCTCCCAAATGGACGATGGACATTACGGGGCAGTTCAACGCGTGGACTCTCTCGCACGACCGCCGCTGGAAACACGTGCTCCTGCAGCCCGAGGCCCGCTATTGGTTCTGCGACCGCTTCTCGGGCCACTTCCTGGGCATGCACGCCCACGGTGGTGTCTACAACATCGGCGGTTTCGACGGCAAAGTGTCGATGTTCGGCACCGACGCCCGCAAGCTGAAGGACACCCGCTACGAGGGTTGGTTCGTCGGTGCCGGCGTGGGCTACGGATACAGCTGGATCCTCGGTCGGCACTGGAACTTCGAGGCCGAGATCGGGTTCGGCTATTCGTACACCCGCTACGACCGCTTCAAGTGCGAGAACTGCGGCCGTCGGTTGGAGCGGAACAAGCCCCACCACTATGTAGGCCCTACCAAGGCGGCGCTTAATTTAGTATATGTATTCTAATTTGCGAGCAAGATGAAAAAGTTGTTCTACATCCTGATATTTCTCCTGGGTACGGGCGTGACGGCGAAGGCGCAGACCACCCCCCCCCAATCGGTTGTGCCCGGTGTTTCGGTCAGCGATCTGAAGATGGAACACAGCGGCAAGCACATGACGGTGGACATGAAGCTCGATCTGCAGGAGCTCGCCGTGGCGGGCAACCGGGCCGTGCTGCTTACCCCCAGACTGGTGAACGGGAGCGACTCGCTCGATTTGCCGGCTGTCGGCGTTTACGGACGTCGCCGTTACTATTACTATCTGCGCAATAACGGTGAGAGCATGCTCTCGGGCAAGGACGAGGCCAGCTTCAAGGCCTCCGAAAAGCCCGCCAGCATCGACTATCACGACCTCTTCTCCTATGCCGAGTGGATGAACGGCGCCCAGCTGTCGCTCCACCGTTGCGACTACGGCTGCTGCAATACGCTGCTGGCCGAGCAGAGCGGCATTTTCGGACAGCATATCGATGTGCCGGTGGAGGTGCCGGCGAAGGTCGCTTTCTTCCCTACTTTGATTTATGTGCAGCCCAAGGGCGAGGCGGAGAAGATCCGTTCGCTCGAAGGGTCGGCATACATCGACTTCCCGGTCAACCAGACCGTGATCTATCCCGACTATCGTCGCAATACGGTCGAGCTGGCCAAGATCCAGGCGACGATAGACTCCGTGCGGAGCGACCGGGACGTTACGATCCGGCAGGTGTGGCTGAAGGGTTACGCTTCGCCCGAGAGTCCCTATGCGCATAACAGACAACTGGCTATCGGCCGTACCGCCGCGCTCAAGAAACACATCGGACAACTGTACAATTTCCCGGACAGCGTCCTGGCCACCGATTACGAGCCGGAGGACTGGGCAGGTCTGAAAAAGCGCGTGGAGGCCAGCAACCTCAACCACCGCAACGAGATTCTCGCCATGATAGACAGCGATATGGATCCGGACGCCAAGGAGGCGAAGATCAAGCGCACCTATCCGGAAGAGTACCGTTTCATGTTGCAGAATTTCTATCCGGCATTGCGTCATACGGACTACCGCATAGACTACTCGATCCGCACGTTCAGCCAGATATCGGATATCAAACGCATCATGGCCACGCAGCCGCAGAAGCTGGGCCTGAACGAATTCTATCTGCTGGCGCAGGAGTACGAGCCGGGCACGGACGATTTTACCGCCGTGTTCGAGACCGCCGTGCGGATGTATCCGAATGATGAGGCGGCCAACCTGAATGCCGCGAATGCCGCCATGCGCCGCGACGACATCGCGGGGGCCGAGCGGTACCTCGCCAAGGCGGGCAACAGCCCCGAGGCGGTCTATGCCCGCGGTGCGCTGGCCATTCGCAAGGACGATATCGAAACGGCCAGGACCTATCTGAACCAGGCCGCGGCTCTCGGTGTCGAGCAGGCTGCCAAGACGCTCGAAGAGCTCGAGCAGGGAAAACGCCGTGAACCGAAACAGGACAAGGACAAGGATAAAGACAAGGGTAACCGGGATAATAAGGATAACGAAGATAACAAGGAGGGCGAAAACCGGTGATTCCGGACCTTTGGTCCTGTCCCGGCGGAGGATGAACCTCGCGCCCGGCGGACGAGAGGGGGCGGACGCGGGTTTTATCTGCAAGTGCGAAAATTGCAAAAACGAAAAACAAATATATTTTTAATTTATTCATTCATTCAAATTCAAAACATTATGAAAAAACTTTATTTTCTGATGTTGTCGGCCGTGGTCCTCGCCTTTGTGGGGTGCGCCAAGGATCCGTCGTCCGACGGGCAGCTCGACGTGTCCGACAAGAGCGACGATTTCGTCTATCTGAATCTCTCCATGCAGCTTCCTCTGGCTGACGGTGCGCGCAGCTCGACGGACTGGGATGATGAGGAGAATCCGGGAAACGGCGACACCAACTCGGATGCCGATACCGACAGCGAGGAGGGCCTGGACTACGAGAATACCGTTAAGTCGGTCTTGCTCGTACTGGCCAACACCGAAGACCGCTTCATCACCTATGCCGAGGTTTCGGGCATTCTCAAATCCGGCAACAGCGGGCGGTACATCATCAACGCCAAGTTCAAGAGAGCCGACATCGACAAGGCCTATACCGACGGTATCCTGTCCAGCGGCACCAAGGTGCGGATGTATGCTTACGTGAACTACACGAGCAACCTGCACAACCTGTTCAGCAACATCTCCGAGTCGGATATCACGACCAAAGCCTGGCTGAACTGGTCGGGTGAGATCGTGGAGCGTCCTTCGCGTGCCGGTCAGAGCCCGATCATCAGCAACACCATCTGGGCCAAGCACTCGTTCCTGATGACCAATGCCTCCATTTTTACGGCTACGTTCCCCGCAACGGCCGGAGACTGGGATCAGTACGCAAGCGAGAAGAACCCCTACGAGGTTATGGACGCCAACACTGCCGCAACCGGTGTGATCCGGGTGGAGCGCGCCGCCGCACGTATCGACTTCAAGGATGCCTCGGCGCTGGGTAACAACACCTACGAGATCATCGGTAACGTGGCCAATTCGACGGACAACCAGGGTCTTAATCTGGTCAATGTTCAGCTGACCCGTATGTCGCTGGTCAACATGAGCAAGAATTTCTACTATCTGCGTCGTGTAAGCAACGGCTACGACGACAAGGATGTGAGAATCTGCAAGAATGAGACCAGGACCAACTTTGTTGTCGACACCGACTGGACCCCCAAATACACCGAGAAGGGGATCACTCCTGAAAATGCCGCCGATTACTTCAACTTCCCCGTTTACGGTCCCGAGCAGCATGTGGACCACTATCCTTACAACCGTGCGGGCTGGTACACCGACAATATCAGCGAGGTTGTGAAGAACACGGCCGACAACTGGAACGACAAGTCGTACCATATCTGGCGTTATGTGGTGGAGAACACCCTGCCCGACGTCAACAGCCAGAAGACGGTACAGTCGACGGGTGTCGTATTCAAGGGTCTGATCGTTCCCGGCAAGGACATCAAAGCCGAAATCACCACCGAAGGCGAGGATAACATCCGTTACCTCTCGGACAAGGTGGAGAAGGCCCTGATCGCATCGATCAAGCACCTGCCGAAGAGCGGTACCGGCAAGGATGCCGAAGGCAACATCGACTATACCTCTACGAATACCCCCTGGAGCGGCGAGAACGAGGCCGATATCACCGACAATATGTCCTATGACTATCCGACCCTCTACGAGTTCGACGGTCTGATCTACGCCGGCTTTGACGAGGTTGTAGATCGTGCCGTGCGCGACGGTCAGGGCAGTCTGCTCTTCGCCGCTACGCAGCATATCCTCAACCACTGGGTTCTGGACGACAACAAGTTCGTACACGAGTCGAAGGTTGCCAACAGCGAGACGGCTACCAAACTTTCGGTCCGTATCTTTAACGAGATCCGCAACGGCGCCGAGCACGTCGATGACGGTTCGGTCGACTATACCGAGGGTTACACCATCGAGCTCGACGAGGCTGACGAGGCGTTCAAGACCTACGCAACGACCTTCAACGATCCCGAGGCCAGCAACTTCACCATCTACGAGGTATCGTATGAGGACAAGGATACCGAGAACGGCGAGGGCTGGGGTTACTATTGCTACTACTTCTACTGGAACCGCCACAACGACAACAATCTGAATGGCAAGATGGGTCCGATGGAGTTCGCAATCGTCCGCAACAACGTCTACAAACTTTCGGTTTCGAAGATTAGCCGTCTGGGTCACCCCCGTAATCCGGACAACGACCCCGATCCGTATGATCCGGAGGATCCCGATGAGGAGGATCGCGTATACATGACGATTAACCTCGAGGTTCTGCCCTGGGTTGTACGCGTAAACGAGATTGAATTCTAATCGATCGAATTAAACACCGCAATAATGAAATTCAAAAGCGTCATATTCAACACTATGCTGAGGAGGGGAGGTATTCTCCCCCTCCTCGGGGTGTTGTTCCTTTCCATGATAGCAGCGTCGTGCGAGAGCATATATGACGACCAGAGCGACTGTCCCCGCGGCGTCTCTCTGCGCTTCGTCTACGAATACCACATGGAGCGCGGTGCCAACGCGTTTCCGGCAAACGTGGATTGCATCACTGTCTATGTCTTCGACCGCGAGGGCAACTACGTGACGCAGTTCTCGGAAACCTCGGAGGTATTGCAAGACGAAAAATACCGTATGTTGTTGCCCCTCGACGCCGGCAGTTACGACCTGTTGGTCTACGGCGGCCTGGCATGCGACCAGCCCCGGTTCGAGATATCGCCGGTGACCAAGTCGAAGATGGACGACATCAAGGTAACCCTGCCGCACACTGCCGATGGCATGAGCGACAAAAAGCTGCACGATACGGAAAACCGTACGGGCGGTCTCTTCTACGGCGTAGCGAGCGTCGATCTGCTTGACGACGACTACCGCGAAGAGACGGTCTACATGATGAAGGATACCAACAATATCCAGGTGATCCTGCAGGAGATCGACTCTCCCTACACGGTCGACTATGCCGACTACGAGTTCAAGATCATCGACGACAACTTCGTGCTCGACAGCGAGAACAAGGTCGTCGAAACCGCAACGGTCGGCTATCAGCCCCACTACGCCCCCTATGCCGCCGAAAACCGCATCATGGGTTACGTGGAGTATGTGAACAGCAACGGTGCGGAGCTCCACCACGACGAGGAGAAGCCCGTGCAGGTGGCATGCGCCGAGTTCTCGACTTCGCGCCTTGTCGTCGAACATCTGGCTACGGCCCATTTGGTGGTGACGGACAAATATACGGGTGAGGACATTATCGACCTCCCGTTGATAAAATATCTGGCGGGGATTCGCGGATTCGGCGAAAACTGGATCAAAAGCGACCAGGAGTTCCTCGACCGGCAGAGCCGCTGGACCCTGATGTTCTTCCTGCAAAGCGGCGTGTGGATGAATGTGAGAGTCGCCGTAAACGATTGGACGGTACGCTTCAATTCCGCTGAACTGGAATAACCGGAAGGCTTGCGCTTATAAAACGGAAAAACAAAAGAAACGACAATTATATAATAGGAGTTTAAGAGGATGAAAGATGCTTTGAGGCATATCGTAATGGTTGTTCTTGCCGCATATTGCTGTGCGGCATGCGTCAACGACGATTCATCGGAGAATCCTGTTGCAGTCGACGATGGCCGCAGGGTATCGCTGACGTTCGACATGCGGATCCTCGGCTTCGGCTCCACGCGTGCCGTAGGGGACGGCGCGGAGCGGATCGCTTCGTTGCGGATCGTGATTGTCGATTTGGGTATCGACGACAGTGGCACACGCGTCGCAAACCCCTCGGTGGAGCGCAATATGCTCATGCAAAACGTCTCGATGTCGGGATATGAACAGGATCTGCCTGCCGGCGTCGTCAGACTGCAAATTCCGAAAATACGCGCGAACCGCAGGAAGAAAATCTACCTGCTCGCAAATGCCGAGCCGGCTAAACAGTCCTATCTCGACATACAGCTCCAGAACGGAACGAAAATCAATACGGTCACCCTCAACGAGGATGCCCAGCTCTTTTTGCCCGACAAAAACGGAACGGTGCCCATCGAGGAAGCGGCGTTTGTCGCTCCGCAGGGAAGCTGCGACAACAACAACATCCGCACCGATGAGGAACTGCTGGTGCCGATGACGGCGTTCCACACCATCTCCATCCCCTCCATCGACGATATTATCGCGATGTATCCTACGATGCACCGCGACCCGATATACCCGCTGCCGAGCGAACTCTATGTGGTGCGGGCCATGAACAAGATCACCTTCGAGTTCTGCAACAACACCTATTCCACCGCCGAGGATCTCGAAGGAATCGACCTGCTGATTCGCGAGTGGACCCTCTCCGAAGTCAACTCGCACGCCTATCTGTTCGGACATCCCGGCGCCAACGGCGACCTGTTCAGCGGCCGGACGTCGGATCTGTACAGCCAGGTGAACCTGCCGTGGCTGCAGTGGCTCAAGGAGGAGGCGGAAAACAGCCAGCAGCCCGAATACAAACCCTATTATCAGTGGCTGACCGAGTATTCGATGTCCGCGAACTCGACCCGCGCGACCTATTCGTTCCGGCCCGGCTACTATGCGGGAGCGGCCTCGTCCGGCTCGCCCTCCGATGCGGACGGATACGTATTGCCCGCACCGGACAGCGACAGGGCCGTCGTCCTGTCCACCGAGGAGATCCCGGTTTACTTCGGCGAGTCGCACTCGGGCAACCCGCAGCGGTACGAACTCTCGTTCACCGTTTGGCAGCGAACCGCCGAGCAGAAGGCGGCCGGCAAATCCTGGAGCAACCCGCATACCTATCGTGCGACCAGTACGGTAAGCACGGCGGACGACAATTTCAATTTGCAGTCGCTGTTCCGGAACACCCACGTCGTGGTGAAGGTGTCGTTCCGTTCCGGCATGGGACTGGTCGAACCGGTTGTCGAGGTTCATCCCTACGGAAAGTACGAACTGGACCCCATATTCGGTCTGTAACCGATAGAAACAAGTAAACGAACGGTTTATTAAGATGAAACGAATATATAAAGTATTACCTCGCATCCTCGTCCTTATGCTCGGTGCCGTGCTCTCCGCGTGCACCCAGGATCTGAACGATGAGGATTTTGCGTTGCTGAAGGGCGAGTGTCGTGTGGCGTTCGAACTGCAGGGAATGCCGCTCGCGTCGGCATTGACACGAACGTCGGGCGATGCAATACGGAGTATTTCCAACCTTTATATCCTGTTTTACGAATCCGACAGCCAGGGTGGCGACAGCAAACTCGCCTATGCGTTCACGACCGACGCCGCCTGCAAAAACAGCGTCTTCGACAGCGGACTGAAGATCACCTCCACGACGGAGGCCGGCCGGACCCCCGGAAGCGAGTTCGACCCCAAGGACGGCGAGTGGAAAGGCGTGTCGGAAAGTACGACGCAACGGGTCACGACCTCGGAGATACAGATCCGGCGCGGCAATTATGCCGTTTACGTCGTTGCCAATGTGGACGATTTTTCGTCCGCCTCGTTCTCTGCGGACACCATCGCCACTCCGAAGATGTTGCGCCAATACAGCGTGACGTGGAACAAGGACCGCGTCAAGGAGAACAACGCCATGTTCGGTTTCTTTACCGAGGATTCCCAGAAAGGCTACGACGTAATCAACGAAGCCGCTCCGGTCATCCATTTCTCGGCGAATACGAAGAAGATCCACGCCTGGGTTAAGCGTGTCGCGTCGAAAGTGACGGTCGCTTTCGACGGTTCGCGGCTGCGGGACGGTGTCCGTATCTATATCAAGGATGTAGCGATACACGACATTCCGTTAAACTGCAAACTGGGCGAAAGCAACGTTCCGGGTTCGAAAGCGGAACTCATCACCAACGGCGAACAGATCGTTTACTCCACGGCCGCCGGCGTCACCAATGCGACCCGTATTTCGTCGCGCGAGCCCTATTTCCCCGGTTTCAAGGGGTTGGCGGACGACGAGGAGTATGTGGCGCGATGGAGGGACAGCATCCACTCCGAGACGGCGGAAGCCCTCTATTTCTTCGAGAACCGCCAGGGCAAAAGCAGCGGAGCGGCAGACGGCAACGGCAGCTGGAAGCAGCAGACCGATATCAACGGCAACAATATCCCCGACGACCGCGACTCCGATATCCACTCGGATATCGACCCGAACAAGGGTATTCTGAAAGATACCAAGGAGTTCGGCAGTTATATCGAGGTTAACGCCTACTACCAGAACGACAATTTCGGCGCAAAGACCGAGGGTACCATCATCTACCGGTTTATGCTGGGCAAAAACACGACGGACGACTTCGACGCCGACCGCAACAACCACTACAAGCTGACGATGTGTTTCAACTACAACGCCAACGATGTGGACTGGCATATAGATTATACGGACAAGGAGGATATCTATATCCCCGACACCATCTATGTGTCGTATCAATACAACACGCCGAGTATGTTGCCCATCCGTATCGTCGGCGACAGATTTACCAGTTTGAATGTTCAGATAACCGAGAGCCATTGGTATCCGGATGATTCGTCGATCCCGTATTACAAAGGAGGTACGACCAGCCCGTCCGGTTTGCCGGCAGGCTTCCTGTCGTTAAGTTACGACGAGAATCCGAAAATCGGTGGAACAGGAGAGGTTCCCGCCGCTACGGTTACCAATTACTGGAAGCAGCAGCCCACCTATGACCCCAACGGCGAGAATACCACCACGAACAAGAATGAAGTGCGGCAATATATCCGGGATGGCAAAGTCGTCAAATGGTCGGACCTTGAGCCGCACGGATATGCCATAGGTACCCGTGTAAACAGCGATAACAAGACGGTGTTCGAGGCGAATATTCCGCTGTTCACCCGTCCGCTGATTATCTACAAATGGACCTCGTGGACCGGTGCCAACCCGTATTACTCGGCCTCCCGTACGGGAAAAATCGTTGTGAGCGGAACCCTTAGCGGAAGGCCCTATACCAAAACCATCAAAGTCGTGCAGGTGCCGCGAATCGAGAATCCGTCGGGTATTTACCGCCGGCACGACAATACGTCGAAATTCGATGTCACGCTGATGGAGCGCAAGGGCGAGGGTGGTACCCACACAACGCCGATCTCCTATGCTCCGTTTAATTCCAAAGGACTGTGGAGGGCCATTATCTACCGTTCGACTTCGGGCAGCGGCAACGATGTGGCTTCATGGTTCACCCTGACTGCGGGTTCGCAACGGGCAAAAGACGTGGGCGACTATATACAGGGCGACACGAATGCACCGATCGAATTCACCTATAAGCCAAACGGCGAAATTGGCCAAAATCAGGTGAGATGCGGCATCATCAAGGTCGAATATAATGACTATACTTGTACGCACTATGTCTTTGTGCGTCAGGGGTATGCGCCGATGCAGCTGGAATCGGGCAAAGTTTACTGGCATACATTCAACCTTTATTCGGGCCGTGCGGAGACCAGCCACCCGTGTGATGCCGGTTCGCTGTTCCTTCGCGGATTGTGGGCCCCTGCGATTCTTGACTCCAATACCGCAGGTTTCGGTGTAGCCGTAAGCTCCTTGTCCGCACTGACCAACGAAGACGGCACGACGACCGGAACTGTGTCGATCCCCATAAGCAACTCCGGCTCTTACAAGCGAAAGGATTTCCCTACCGCCAACCGGTCTTTGTCGAGCAACAACACGACGTTCAACCCCTGGAATTCAGGGCGCGTACCGACGCTTGCAGAGTGGTCGACTTTAAAGAATGAGGTTGCAAACGCGCTTATTGACAAGGCGTTCGGAGTACTCTATGGCGATGGTGCAACCACAACGCAGACGACCCCCGTGAATGTTAATGGCTGCCTGCACTCCAATGTCAATACCAAAGGCGAAACCCAAAGAGGCATGCGCGGCAGTTTTGTCTACAACTCGTCGGACGGCCGCAACATATTTTTCCCTATCGGCGCATCCGGATACGGTCGCCGAAAAGTGGGGTACGGAAATCTCGCCGGCACCGGCGGCACCCATGGAGGAGGACGGTTGCAGTACAGTTTCAGCGACACCTACTTTGCGTCAGTACTGGACAACTCCCGCCGGCCTTTGCTGTATAACCTGAACACTAACGAAGGTGCCATATACTGGGGACAGGCGGAGATCAGCAATTCGGCATTGACCGGTCACAGCAGCGACAACGGGTGGGATATAAACTACAAGACATACGACTTCGACTATATGGAGGCTGCGTCATCTACAGCATCTTCCAACCGGCATTCGGCCTGCTACATCCGTTTGGTGCAGACGGATCCCCCGAAATGATGTTTTGCAGGTCCTTGCCTGCCCCCCCCTCCTCCCCGGACAACAGCTCCGGACAAGCGGTTTCTCCGTCCTGTCCGGGGCTCGTTCTTTTCACCGCGTCCGAAAATCGCCACCCCGGCACAGAAACGGCATCGGCAGATTCAAAACGAGACCTTTCTGCACCCCGTATTTGTATCTGCGTTATCGTCCGGTAGGCCTGGATCCGCTGTAATGAACGTGCTGTGGGTGCCGGAACGGTTCCCGGCCGGCAGGAGGCGTCGCCTGGGGGGCTCTGTATTTATTAGGTGCACGTGGCGCTGCCTTTTATGCGGAGTCCGTAGTGCGGTTGATCTGTCTGTCCTTATGTCACAGAGGCTGAAGGGGCAAAATCCTGTCGGATCATCTCTTCGCGGCGATATTCAATAATTTTTTGTATATTTGCGATGGCATCTGCCGGATTTATTGATTTTTCGTTGTATTCTTGCGACGATTATGACAACGTGAGGATGTTGTTCGCTTTTTCGCTTATCGGGTTTCGGTTATCGTTGCCGGATTCCGTTTTCACTTTAAGTTGAATATTCGGCAGGTGCCTTTTTAGGAACATTATGGAGGATAAGGATATAATTACCCGATTTGCTTCACTTCAAACAAAGCGGGACGTTGCTGAAGTTTTGGGGAGTACGCTGAAGAGCCTTGCTTATAATCTGTATAGGTTGGCCCCGGAGGAGCGGTACAGCGTATTTAAAATACCTAAAAAGGGTGGCGGAGATAGAGAAATATGTGCTCCGAATTCTTCGCTTAAATACATGCAAAGGCGATTGGCAAGTATCCTGATACGGTATCGGGAATTTCGGACCTGCGTGCATGGTTATGTGAGATCCCGAAACATTAAAAGCAATGCAACGGTACATCGCGGCATGCGAATCGTCATTAATGTCGATCTTAAGGATTTCTTTAATACGATCAACTTCGGGCGCGTAAGAGGGGTTTTCCTAAAGCCGCCGTTTAATTTTAATGATATTGTCGCTACCACCATAGCACAGATTTGCTGCCATGAGGGTTTGCTTCCCCAGGGTTCTCCGGCCTCGCCCGTGATCTCCAATTATGTCTGCCGGAAACTTGATGCGGAACTGCAGTCGTTTGCCGGTAAGCACAGGATGAATTACAGCAGATATGCCGACGATATGACTTTTTCGACCCGAATGAAATGTTTGCCGCCGGCGTTCGGGGAGATTAAAGACAATCGGTTTCTTATATCGAAGGAGTTGAGAGCCATAATTGAAAACAATGGCTTTCTAATCAATGAAAGCAAAACGAGATACGCACTGAAGAATAACAGGCAGGATGTGACCGGACTGATCGTTAACGAACGGGTTAATGTTCCGCGAAAATATGTCAAACGCATTAGGGCGATGTTGCATGCCTGGGAGAAATACGGTATCGAAAAGGCAACCCAAGAGCATCTGGAGCGATTTAATTACAAACACAAACATCCGGATTATCCCGAAATCGCTTTTAAGAACGAGCTGGTGGGGATGATTAATTATGTGTGTTATATCAAGGGAACGAATAATAGCGTTTACCATACGCTGTATAATAGAATACGCCGCCTGGACTCGAATATAAAGCTGTCCATCCCGGAAATAAAAGATATTCCGGAAAATGCAGCTATAATATATTGCGAAGGCAAAACCGACAGTTTGCACCTGAAAGCCGCCTATGATTACTATAGAAGTATCGGCGAACTGGCCGGATTGGATTTGTATTTTTTCAAGTGGCGCGAAGACCTTGAAATCAACAACGACCGTTTGTTCCAGATATGTCAGAACCGACCGCAAATGAAAAACAGAACCAATGTGGAGATATATCTGTTTGATCGGGACGACGGCCGATATAACGCACGAAAACTGTGCGATCCGGACAAGGACTATAAGAACTGGAGCTCGAATGTTTATTCCGCCTTGTTACCGGTACCCCCGCATAGATCGTTCAATGAAATATGTATTGAACATTTTTATTCGGATGCAGACCTGAAAAGGAGCGATGAGCAGCATCGTAGACTGTACACGACGGATGAATTCGATGCTGCGTCCGGCAATCATAAAGTGAATGAAAAGATCTACTTCGACGGTACGCGCAGCAAGTTAAAATGCAAATATCCCAAGATTCTGGACACCAATATTAGAGACATAGACAATAGCGCAAATATCGCTTTATCGAAGAAAGACTTTGCTAATAATATCGCCTCCAGGCGAGGACCTTTCAAGGATGTTTCCTTTGAATATTTCAAATCAATCTTTGATTTGTTTAGGGAAATCATTGAAGCGGACAACGCATAACCTGGCTTTAACGTTTGTGTTTTGACCGTTATAATATTTGTAATGTAACTTCTCGCGGACTTTTACAGGCAGAATAGAATTAAGTTTTGTGATCTTCCTGCTATTTCCCGATGCAGTTTATTCACATTTCTGGCAGACAGCACGTTGCTGTACAAATCGGTACGAGGAGCCTTTCGGAATGTAGGCAGAAAATTACGGGAAATTCACATCTTTGATTCTGAGGCTCTTGTAAATCCGCTCGTACCGCGTCTTTTTGCCTGTTTTCTCTGTCGTAACTCTGTATTGCAAAGATAGCTATAAATCAGCAGATAATAGCATAAAATGGCAAAACTTTTTGTTATGCTGGCAGAACATTATGCTTGTACGGC
>CAZHMX010000015.1:0-27972 GCA_964533725.1 uncultured Alistipes sp.
AAAACATTATTGGTCGGGTTCGCCCGTCCGGCTGGGCCCGACCACGGGCCCAAGGAGGACAGTCGCTGTCAGGATAAAATCCTGTTAATTATATACTTGGGTGTCGTGGGTATTGGGGGATGCGGCCTCCATATCTATTTGGATGCGCACCAATTCGACGATCTGACGGGCGGCCAATTCGCCGCGGTTGTGCTCCATCTGACAGAGCGCGGCGGCCTCCATGCGGCTGTCGCACTCCAAGAGGGCCGGAATGACGGGCATGATCCACTGAATCTGCACGTGCATGGCCGTCGTGAGCACCGTTTTCACCAGGTCGGGCAGCCAAAGGGCATCGTTGCGGATCGTCGTGCCGATCAGAATCACGGCGTCCACATCGGTGTATTCGGCGAAAAAAAGCGCCCCGGCGCCCAATTCCAGCGTGCCGGGGAAGTATTTGATGCGGATGTTGTACTCCGCACAGCCCGCCGCACGCAGGGTGCGTACGGCGGCTGCGAGGATCAGATCGTTCAGATCGCGGTTCCATTCCGAAACCGCAATACCGATCCTTATCTGGTCGGCAGCAGGCAAGGCGGCATTGCCGTCGAGCGTTGCGGGGGTCTTGCGAGCCACGACCGGCAGGGATTAGTCGTTACCCAAAAGTTTCTCGGCTTCGCGCGCCTCGTTCGAAGCGGGATCGCCGTCCAGAATCTTCTGGAAGAGGGCGGCAGCCTTGGCCGTATCACCGGCGGCGCGGGCAGCCAGACCGGCCTTGCGCAGGTAGAGCGGGGTGGTAACCATGTTGTCGGCAGCGGCGGCAGCCTTCTCGAAGAGCTTCACGGCGGCAGCGTAATTCTGCTGTGCCACAGCGATATCGCCCTGCAGGCCGTAGTTCTGCGCGTTGATAATGGCACCGGGAATACCCTTTACCGGGGTGTATTTCTTCAGGTACTTGGCGGCGTTCTCCAGGTCACCCAGCTTCATGAAGCAGATACCGGCATACTGCGCAGCCAGATTGCCCGACGGCGTGGAGCCGTAGTTGTCGGCCACCTCGATGAAACCGGCACCGTTGGCGTCGCCGTCCAGAGCCAGCTGGTAATCGGTGTCGTCGCTCGTGAAACGCATCTGCGCCTCGGCCAGCAGGTCGGAGGCTTTGGCCAGGCGCGGCTCGACGATCAGTTTCTTGTAGCCGAAGATCAAAGCGGCCAGCACGAGCAGACCGACCAGGACCGCAACCACACGTTTGGAGTTTTGCTCGAAGAAGTTTTCCGTTTTGGACATGGCGGCGCCGAGGGCCTCCTCTTCGGGTTTGGTAATTTGTTCTTTTGCCATAGTGTTTTGTATTTTTAGTTTATTTTTACCTAAAACGTTGTCGAACGGCAAATTTACGAAATTTCTGTCAAATACCGCATGTTTCCGGCAAAAACTGCATAAAAAAACTGCGGCCGCAGCCTGCGACGGTGCGGCGGAACGGCGGACGAACGGGGTTTGTACGATTTTTGACGGCAAAAGAAATAAATCCTCGAAAATGTAGTATCTTTGTCCGTCGATATTTTGTGCGAAAACTTATGTACGAAAAGTTAATCAGACCGCTGCTCTTTATGATCAGCATCGAACGGGCGCACCGCATCGTCATCGTGATGCTGCATGTGCTGGGTGTTGTCCCGGGCGGGCGCTGGCTGCTGGACAAATTTTGGGCGCTGCGCCATCCGGCCCTCGAGCGCGAAGTCTTCGGACTCCGTTTTCCGAATCCGATCGGTATGGCCGCGGGATTCGACACCACGGGCGAGGCGTGCCGTTCATTGGCGGCTATGGGCTTCGGCTTCGTGGAGATCGGCACCGTGACCCCGCGACCGCAGTCGGGCAATCCGCGTCCGCGCGTCTACCGTCTGCCGAAGGACCGCGCCATCATGAATCGTATCGGCCAGCAAAACAGAGGGTTGGAACGAACAATCCAATACCTGCGCCAGCCGCGCGGCAACACCATCGTCGGCTGCAACATCGGCCGCAACACCGCAACCACGCCCGAAAAAGCGGCCGCAGACTATCTGAAACTCTTCCGCAACCTCTATCAATACGCCGATTATTTCACCGTCAATGTCAATTGCGACAACGGATGCCAGGAGTCGACCGAGGGGCTGGTCGAGCACTGCTCGCGGATGCTGACGCCGCTCTTCGAGTTCCGCCGCGGACAAAACCAGTACCGCCCGATCCTGCTGAAGATCTCACCCGATCTACCCGACGGTTTGATCGACGCGCTGACCGACCTGATGATCGACACGCCGTTGGACGGTCTGGTAGCTGTCAGCGGCACCACCGACCGCAGCCGCCTGAAGACTTCGGCCCTCTCGATGGCCAAGATCGGCAACGGACGCTTGAGCGGCAAACCGCTGACCGACAGAGCATTGTATGTTGTGCGGCGCATCTACGAACATTCGCGCGGGACCTATCCCATCATCGGAGTGGGCGGCATCATGTCGGCCGACGACGCACGGGCCATGTTGCGTGCGGGCGCGTCGCTCGTGCAGATCTACACGGGCTTCATCTACGAGGGTCCGCGCATCATCCGCGACTGCTGCCAGGCCCTGATCGACGACAGCACGGCGGCGAAAGAGCCGGAAACCACTCAAAATTAACACAGGATGAAGGCAACGATATTGACGATCGGCGACGAGATTTTGATCGGCCAGATCGTCGACACCAACACGGCCTCCATCGCCCGTCACCTGAATGCCGCGGGGGTGGAAGTCTTCGAAAAAAGCTCGGTCGGCGACGACCGCGGACGCATCCGCGAAGCCGTGGAACGTGGATTGCAAACCTCTGAACTGGTGATCCTTACGGGCGGTCTGGGCCCTACGAAGGACGATATTACGAAATATACCTTGGCCGAGCTGTTCCACTGCGGAATGCGGTGCGACGAGGCGGTCAGCGACCATGTCGAGAAGATGCTTGCGGCGCGCGGCATCGCCTTCAATGCGCTGAACCGGTCGCAGGCGCTGGTTCCCGAGGCTTGCGAGGTGCTGTTCAACCGCCACGGAACGGCGCCCGGTATGTGGTTCGAACGCGAGAGACGGGTGGTCGTGTCGCTGCCCGGCGTCCCCTTTGAGATGGAGCATCTGATGACGGACGAAGTGTTGCCGCGCATCAGGACCCGTTTCGTGCTCAAGGCCAACGTTCACCGCACGATGATCACGGCCGGTTTGGCCGAATCGCTTCTGGCCGAGCGGATTGCGGCGTGGGAGGAGGCGTTGCCCGAGTGGCTCCGTCTGGCCTATCTCCCCTCGCCCGGAGTGGTGAAGCTGCGTCTTTCGGCCTATGGCGTGGAGGGTGAAGCGGCCCGCGCGGAGATCGACCGCCGGTTCGACGACCTGCGGCCGCTGCTGGGCCGCCTGATCGTCGGTTTCGAAGGGGCCAGTGTCGAGGCTCTGGTGCACGGGGAGCTGATCCGCCGCGGACAGACGTTGGCCGTGGCCGAGAGTTGCACGGGCGGTGTCATCGCGTCGCGTTTTACCGCGCAGGCGAGGGCGTCGTCCTATCTTCTGGCGGGTGTGGTCTCCTATTCCAACGACGCGAAGATCAACATCCTGGGTGTGGATCCGGCGACCTTGGACCGTGTCGGCGCCGTCAGCGAGGAGGTAGCCCGACAGATGGCCGAGGGAGTGCGTCGTATCACGGGCAGCGATTGGGCCGTGGCGACCACCGGCATTGCAGGTCCTGCGGGCGGATCGGAGGCCAAACCCGTCGGTACGGTGTGGATGGCCGTAGCCTCCGCGCGCGGCACCGTTGCCGTCTGCCAACAGTGCGGCACGGATCGCGGCCAGGTCATCGACCGCGCCTCATCGGCCGCCATCCGCATGCTGTGGGACCAACTCTCCACCACACTATCCTAATCCTTAATCCTCTCCCCGCGCGGCGCTCCCCGGTCCATTTTGTCTTGCAGGGTGTTTTTGGGGCGAGGCGTATACAACGCCCGCCCTGCAAAAACACCCTGCAAGACAAAATGGACCGGGGAGCGCCGCTCGTCGGGGTGGGGTCCCGATCCCGCCCCGACGAGCGCAACCGTATCAAACAAAAGCCCCGCCGAAAACTTCAGCGGGGCTTTTTTCTGTTAATAGATCGCTATTCAGCCTCGGGATCGTCCACGAGAATGCGGCCGCAGTATTCGCAGATGATGATCTTCTTGCCCAGACGGATCTCGGCCTGACGCTGGGGCGGGATGCGGTTGAAGCAGCCGCCGCAGGCGTCACGTTTCACGGTCACCACGGCCAGACCGTTGCGCACGCTGCCGCGGATACGCTCGTAGGCTGCCAGCAGACGCTCGTCGATCTTGGTCTTGGCCTTCTCGGCCTGTGCCTTGTATTCGGCGACCTGCGCGGCGGTCTCGGCCTCGATGCTGTCCAGCTCGGCCTTCTTGACGTCGAGATCTTTCTGACGCTCGGCCATGTGGGCCTCGCACTCCTCGATAAGGGCTTTTTTACCCTTCACGAAGGTAGGCTCCTTGCGACCGTTGATGGCTACCGAGTACTCCTTGAGCCGTTTTTCGGCCAACTCGATCCCCAACACCTGATACTCGATCTCCTTGGTCAGGGAGTCGAACTCGCGGTTGTTGCGTACGTTGTTCTGCTGTTCCTTGTAACGGGCAATCTGCATCTTGGCTTCGTCGATTTCGCGGCGGCGCTCTCTGGATTCGGCGTTCAGTCCGCTGATTTCGTCGCTGATCTTTTCGATGCGGGTTTTGAGTCCTGCCAGTTCGTCTTCGAGATCCTGAACCTCCAGGGGCAACTCACCTTTTACCTTGTTGATACTGTCAATTTTGGAGTCGATCTGCTGCAATTCGTAGAGTGCCATGATCTTCTCCTGCATGGAGTAATCAACTTCGCTGGTCTTTTTTTGTGCCATATTTCGTATAAATTTTAGATCCAATATTCGATCGGATTTCGCGAGCGTGCGCTCTTGCGAATCGCAAAGGTAATCAATTTTTTTGATAAAATACCAAATAAAAGGTCAATAACGCAATATTCGCTCTCAAAATGGCCGATATCGGCCACCGTAAAGTCGTCGGCAGGCACCATGAAATCGTTGTAACGCAGATCGGCGGTGACGTAGAGGTCGGCTTGGGCGGCACGTGCGGCCTCCATCAGCGAGCCGCCCGCACCCGTGCAGAGGGCCACGCGGCGGATCGTCCGACGGGCTACGGCGCTGTGACGGATGGCCTTCACCCCCGTGACCTCACGCAGCCGGGCAAAAAAGGCGTCGATCTCCATCGCTTCGGGCAGATTCCCCGCAACGCCGAATCCGCACCCCTCCCGTGCGCCGTACTCCAACAGCTCCAGCTCGCCGATGCCTAACATCCGGGCCAGCTGCCAGCTCATGCCGCCGGGCGCACTGTCCAGATTGGTGTGGCAGGCATAGAGGGCGATGCCGTGGCGGATGGCGCGTTCGACGGCACGCTGCACATAGTCGGCCGAGTTGAACCGCTTGAGGGGGTGGAAGACGACGGGATGATGGGTGATCACCAGATCGCAACCCTCCTCGACGGCCTCGTCCAACACGGCCTCGGTCACGTCGACAGCCACAAGCGCACGGTGCACTTCGTCGTCGGGACGGCCCACAATAAGGCCCGCATTGTCGTAACTCTCTTGCAGCGAGAGGGGGGCAAACTCCTCGATCGCCGCGGATATCTCTTTGATTTTCATGATCAGAAAAGTCGTTGTTCGTAAAACGCGAAGAGTTCCTTCTCGGGTTCGGCCTCCTCCTTGCGGCCGCGGCGGCGCTTTTTCAGCTCGGGCAGTTCGGATTTCTCGGCCGAGGCGTCGGCGCCTTCGCCGGTTTCGGTGATGTCAGATCTCCTGCGGCCTTTGGTTTTGCGGGGGGTCGACGTCGAAGTCTCGCCGAGCAGATCGGCCTCGGTCACCACGACAATCTCGGGCTCGGGTTCCGTCGGGCGAACCAAAGCGGGCATCGAGGCATAGTCGGGCTCGGATGCAGGCCGGGAACCGGGGGTGGACTCGGGCCGGACTTCGGACTCGGAACGGGATTCGGGCCGGTGCAGAGGCCCGGCTGTGGATTCAGCAGTGGGTTCGGTAGTGGATTCGGACCCGTAAATCGAAACAGAATCGGAATCGGATTCGGTCCCGGTCCGGATTTCAGCCGTCGGGGCCCCGTCCGTCGACGATACTTCGGAACGGGGAATCGCCTCGGAACCGGATCCGGATTCAGATGCAGGATCAAGGACAGGCGCGGGGTCAGGCGCAAATGCGGGGGCAGGCGCAAATGCAGGGGCCGGGTCAGAGACGGGATCAGAACCCGGCGCAGGCTCGGGGCCCTCCTCCTCGACCACCAGACCGAGCGGGGTCTCCCGGACGGGAGCTTCGGCCTCGGGTTGCGGTTCGGGCTCGGACTCGACCACCTCTTCGGCCATCGTTTTGCCGGGGTCGTCCATCAGCGTCTCGCGCACCTCAACCAGCAGCTGACGGATGTAGTGCAACCGCTCGAACAGTTCCGATTCGCGCGACAAATCGTCCGCGTTACGCTCCTGCAAACTCTTGCGGGCCCCCTCGATGGTCATGCCGCGCTCCTTGAGCAGGTGGTAGAGCAATTTTATAAATTCCACATCCTCGGGACGGTAGAGGCGGTTGCCCTTGTTGTTGCGTTTGGGCTGCAGCTGTTTGAAACAGCGCTCCCAATAGCGGAGCAACGAGGAGTTGACGTCGAACATCTCGGTCACCTCGCCCATCGTATAAAAGAGTTTCTCGGACATATCGTTATTTGTTTAATATTCTCATGGTCAGCGGATAGAGGTTGTTCACCCGGTGTCCGATCCGCTTGGCGAAGCCGATCGGGCGACCGCCGTGCGTCACTAAATTCATCCCCTCGGTCAGACCCTCCGGTGTCACCGTGCCGCGCCGCAGATACTCCACGGCCCGCGCCTGGTCCAGTTCGGCCGACGCCACCCGTCCGCGGTCGAGCGCCGTCGAGAGGGCCAGCGCATGGTCGGGCTTCAGCTTTCCGTTGTAGAGCTGTCCCATCGCCACACCCGAATAGATCACCCCCGCCGTCGCGGCCAGATGGCGGATCAGCCCCGCCTGTGCGCGGCGAAGTGCGTAACACGTATCGCCCGCCTGCACGAATTCGTAGGCCTCGGACTCCCGAAGCCAGCCGGCAAGTTCCCGTCCCGCCGCCCGCGGAAGGTCCGTCAGGGGCGACCGACGCTGGCGGGGCAGAGGGGCCGAACGGTGCGCCTCGGGCGATTTGGCGACCACCGAGACGAAGAGGCCCTCGCTGCAGGTGCGGTGGGGAAAGAACCGGAAGGTCTGCGCCGCACCGACACGCCCCGCGACAATCCCCCACGACGCCTCGCACGACAGTTCGGGCGAGGCAACACACGCCTCGCCGCCAACCCTTTCGAAGAGTCCTTCGAGCTGCTCCTCGTCCTCCTCGCGATTGAAGGTGCAGGTGCTGTAGATGAGGATGCCGCCCGGTTTTAACGCCCGCCAGCCGTCGTCCAGCAGCGCCCGCTGCCGTTCCACGCAGAGGCCCACATTCCCCTCGCTCCACTCCGCGCGGGCGTTCGGGTCCTTGCGGAACATTCCCTCGCCCGAACAGGGGGCGTCGACGGCCACCACGTCGAACATCTGCTCGAAAGCACACACCGCGGGCGAATCCCCCGCCACGACCGCCACATTGTTCGTCCCCCACTTGCGCACGTTGTCGGCCAGCACCTGCACGCGCCGGCGGTCGATCTCGTTGGCCACCACCAGACCGTCGGGTCCCGCCAGCGAGGCATAGAGCGTCGTCTTGCCGCCCGGTGCGGCGCAAAGATCGAGGATCCGTTTGCCTGCGGGTGCGACCGACGCGACGATCCGTCCCAAAAACTGCGAGGCGGCCTCCTGCACATAGTAACACCCCGCATGAAAGGCGGGATCGACCGTGAAGAGCGGCCTTTGCGGGAGGTAAAAGCCGCCCTCCCACCAGGGTACGGGTTCGGCGTCCGCAGGCAGCCACCCCTTTTCGGGATGGACGCGCACGGTGGCCGCCGGCTCCGTATCGAGGGCTTCGAGCAGGGCTTCGCTCTCGGCGGCGCCTAACTGCGCGCGCAGACGTTCGACAAATCGGAGGGGAAAATCCATTCTTTCAATCCGTTAATGCAACAGTCCGGTCCTCCGCCGGTCGATCTCGGCGCAAATGCGGTCCAGCACGGAGGGGTCGCTGACATAATCCTCGACATCCTTGTCGATCACCAGCACGTCGCCCCGGTAGATATTCTCGATCCAGTGGTTGTATTTCCGGTTCAGCCGGCCCAGATAGTCTTCGTCGATATTCATCTCGTAGGCGCGGCCGCGGCGGCGGATCTGGTGGATCAGCGTCGGGATGCTCGCCTTGAGATAGATCAACAGGTCGGGTTGCGGCACGAGATTGGTAACCAGCTGAAAGATATTCATATAGGTTTCCCGGTCGCGCAGATCCATCAGCCCCATCTCGTGGAGGTTGTCGGCGAAGATGTGGGCATCCTCGTAGATCGTGCGATCCTGGATGATATCCCCGGGAGCGGCCGAGATCATCTCCATCGTCTGTTTGATTCGGCTGCTGAGAAACGAGATCTGCAGCTGAAAGGCCCAGCGGCTCATATTCTCGTAAAAGTCGTTGATGTAGGGGTTGTTCGGCTCCTCGTAGTAGGCTTTGGCGTTGTAGCGCCGGGTCAGCAGCTCGGTCAGTGTGGTTTTTCCGCTGCCGATATTTCCCGCGATGGCTATATACATAATTAGGTAGGGTGTGTGTTTGTTTATTTTACAGTTCGGTTGTTATCTCTTCCAGCAGGTGGCGGTCGCCGACCATTCGGGGTACTTTGTTCTTTCCCTTGCGTTGCAGCCAGCCGACGAAGGTTCCCCGGGGCAGGGCGACCATCCGGAGCGCTCCGATGGTCGAACGGCGCTTGGCGTCGTAGTCCGAGTTGATCGAGCGCAACGCCTGGTCCAGGAGCGCCGCAAAGACCTCGACCGAGGGCGGTTCGCGATGAAACTCCACCGCCCAGTCGTGCCCGCCTTCCCCCTCGAGGGTCATGAACCGCGGCGCCACGGTATACTCGCTGACCACCGCGCCCGTCGCCTTGCAGACCTCCTGCAGGGCTTTGTCGGCGTTGTCGACGATCAGCTCCTCGCCGAAGGCGTTGATAAATTCGCGCGTGCGGCCGCCGAAACGGATCCGGTAGGGGTCGGTCGAGGTGAAGTGCACCACGTCGCCGATCTCGTAACGCCACAGTCCGTTCGACGAGGTGATCACAAGCGCATAGTCGCGTCCCGCCTCGACCCCCTCCAACGGCACGATCCCCTCGTCCGAACGGAACTCCAGCCACGTCCCGTAGTCGAGCATCAGCAGCATATCGTCCCGCTCGAGCCGGTCGCCGATGGCAAAAAAGCCCTCCGAGGCGTTGTAGGTCTGCATATAGTGCATCCCGGACGAAGGGATCAGCTCCTCGTAGGCCCGGCGATAGGGCGCGAAACTCATCCCGCCGTGGACGAACAGCTCCATATCGGGCCACACCTCCAGCAGGTTCTCTTTTCCGGTCTTCTCCAGAATCCGGCGCAGCAACACCATATTCCACGACGGCACGCCCGCGAAAGCCGTGATCCGCTCGCCCGCGCAAAGACGGCAGATCTCCTCGCACTTGCGGTCGAAGTCGGCCAGCAGCGCCGTCTTCCGGTCGGGCACCCGGAACCAGTTGTTCCAGACGGCCCCGTCGCTCAACAGCAGCCCCGAAAGGTCGCCCACGCAGTGTCCCTGCTCCATGCCGCACGTGCCGCCCAGCGTCAGCGTCTTGCCCTCGAAGACCCGCGTCGCGGGATTGGCCGCCAAATAGAGGGCCGCCACATCGACCATGCCGCGCAGGTGGTTCTCGATCCTCGAGCGCCGGGTCACGGGCAGATATTTGCTGCGCGTCGACGTAGTCCCCGACGAACGGGCAAACCGGTCGACCCGTCCCGCCGCCGTCACATCGCGTTCACCCGCCAGCATCCGCTCGATCCAGGGCCTGAACTCCTCGTATCCGACCACCGGCACCCGGCGGCAGAACTCCCCGTAACTCATGTCGCTCCCGATGCCGTGCTCCGCCCCGAACCGGGTGCGCCCGCCCGCGGCCACCAGCGCCCGGAACTGCCGGCGCTGCGTCTCCAGCGGCTGACGGCACATCTTCTCGATACGTCGCAGCCGGGGTTCCAGCGCCGCGCGGAAGAGCATCTTGCGAATCGACATGGCCGGACCCAGCGTTGGTTAATTGAAGAAATATCCGACCTTGCCCACCGATCCGCGCATGGCGAAGACCACCACGCGGTCGTATGCGTTGATCTCCGTATTGCCCACCGCAATCAACACCTTGTCGCCCCGCACGATACCGCCGATAATGGCGTCGTCCGGGAACCCCAGATCGCGGATGCGGCACTTAGTGGCGGGCGAATTGGGTTTGACGATAAACTCCATCACCTCGGCGTCGCTGCCCGTCAGACACTTGATGGCCTGCACGTCGGTCGACATCGTGAAACGGAAGATATTGGAGGCCGTGACTAATTTCTTGTTGATGATCGTGTCGATACCGATCGACTCGGCCAAATGGATATAGTTCAGGTTCTCGACCTCGGCGATCACCTTCTTGACCCCCATCTGCTTGGCTAACATCGCCGTCAGGATATTGGTCTCGCTGCGCCCCGTCACCGCCACGAAGGCATCCATATTGGCCAGCCCCTCCTCCAGCATCGACTCCGTGTTGCGCCCGTCCTCGTTGATGATCAACGTGCGTTCGAGCCGTTCGGCCAGATGATAGGCCTTGTCGGCGTTGTAGTCGACAAGCTTGATATTCATCTCGTCCTGCAACGCCGCCGCGATCTGTATGCCGATGCGCGACCCGCCCAGGATCATCATGTTGTTGATGGCCACACTGTGCTGCCCCGAAAGCTCCATGATCTCGTGCACGGCGTCGTGGCGAACGATCATATAGACCAGATCTCCCTCCAGAAAGAGGTCGCTGTGCTGCGGAATGATCGTCTGCCCGTCGCGCGCGATGGCCACCGTGCGGTAGCTGAGCGGCACCTCCTCCTCGCCGAATCCGGGAATCGACCGCCCCACCAGTTCCGACGAAGGCTCCAGCCGGAAGACCGTCAGCGTCAGCTTGCCGCTCGAGAAATCGACATATTCGGTGGTCGCCGTATGCCCCAGCAGATTGATCACCTCGCGGGCGGCCACCTGTTCGGGATAGAAGAGATAGTCGATACCCATATCGATAAAGATCTCCTTGTTGTTCGGCTCGAGATATTCGTTGTTGTCGATGCGGGCGATCGCCTTGCGCGCTCCCAGCTGCTTGGCCAGCGCGGCCGCCAGGATGTTGTCGTTCTCCTGGTGGTTGACGGCGATAAAGAGGTCGCACTTGCGCGTCGAAGCCCGCCTCAGGACCCCGAAAGCGGTGGAATCGCCCTCGACGGTGATCACGTCTCCCAACCCGCTGACCTCACCCAATGCCTTGGGATCCTGGTCGATCACGGTGATGTCGTGTCCGTTGCCGCTCAACATCATGGCCAGATGGCTGCCCATCTCGCCGGCACCTGCTATAATGATTTTCATACGCTTCAGTCTCTCCGTCCGCCTCCCTGCGGGAAACTTCGGGACGGATTATTGCAAATAACAAGACAAATTTATAAATTTGCAATCGAAATCGCAAATTTATGGCGGATTAATTCAAAAATAGAGGTTATGACAGCATCGTTAACGGTGATCGTATGCGCGATAGTCGCGGTAGGATTTTTCGTAGTGGGGATGTCGCTCACGCTGATGATCAAGGGGCACCACATCGAGTCGGAGATATCGACGAACCCCGAAATGCAGCGCCGCGGCATCAAATGCGCGGTTCAGGAGTCCCGCGAGGACCTCTCGACAGATTGCACGGACGCTTCGCTATGTTCCGGAAACTGTGCCGGTTGCGACGTAGACCACCCGACGCCGCAACGCCCGAAAAAGGCCTGACGGAACCTCCTCAAATTCGTATACGCGATTTCCGGCGAATCCCTCCGAGTTATTTCAACGAATTAACGAAATTTGCCATGAAGTTGCGCATATGCGGAGCAATAGCCGCCAACGGTGCGGTTACCACCAGTCTCCCATAATCCGCAGATTGTAAAACATCCACATCTGTAAATATTTGGGAATCCGATTCAACCGACGAACCAGAGAATTAAACCACAACGACTTACCTTGTTAAAACCAAAAGACCATCAGGATTCCTTGGCGATTTTCACGTTCCGGATTGAGTAATTTCGACAAAAACAACCTCTTTTGATATGCCGCACCTGTCTATTATAGCCATTGGTCTTGTTGCTGTTTTACTCGCAATGATAACAGCAATACGCATACGCCTTAAAAAGCGGCTGGAACGGCTTTCCGCAAAGATCCGCCGCATTCCATCCTACGGAAGCAATCGGGCAAACGCAGAACGGAAGGAGGCCATTCCAGCACGCAACGAGCCCTTTTTCATCGATATTGCGGCCGATCTGGAAACAAGTTTCAGGAACCGCTACATTACCTTTTCACAGGAAAAGGAGTTTATCCGCTATTATACGGATTATTACAAAGAAGCGGATGCGCTCATTCCGCGACTCAAGATTTTCGTCATAGAACCGTCGAAAGCCGTCGAGGCGTTAATTCGAGATTACAAGGATATCGGCAAGTCGGTCAGACAGCATAATCAGCAGATTATTCAAAATCTGCTCGACACGAATAAACTCTTTTTCGACCGTTGTTTGAAATATCCGTTGGACGAGCAGCAGCGTCGCTCCATTGTATCGGAGGAGGACAATTGTCTGGTCGTCAGCAGTGCGGGAAGCGGCAAAACATCATCCATCGTCGGCAAGGTCAAATATTTGATTGATATAAAAAAGGTTGATCCGACACGCATTCTCCTCATCAGCTACACAAACAAAGCGGCGGCCGAACTGACCGAACGTATGGGTATCGCCGGTCTGCGCGGATATACTTTTCACAAATTGGCTCTCGATCTTATCGGCCGACAGACAGGACAGAAACCCTCGATCTGCGACAATACGGATGCGCTGTTCGTGGAAATTTACCGCGAACTGTCGGCCGATCTGCGGTTCCGCAAGCACGCAGTCGAGTATTTCGTCGATTATCAAGCCAACGAAGCGGACTGGGAGAGGCGAAAAAATGAAAGACGGCAGCAGTTGTCCGAACAAAAGGATGTGCGGCTGAAAGTCCTGCTCCCGGATATGGACGGAAAACCGGTTTATGTGCGGAGCACACAAGAACAGAAGATCTGCTTCATCTTATCGGCTCTCGGCGTGAAGTTCAGATACGAAGAGCCTTACGAATATTCGGTAGCGGACGCAATGCACTCCCAGTACAAACCCGACTTTTCCATTCATTTCGAACAGAACGGAACACCGAAGCGTATCTACCTGGAACATTTCGGGGTAGACGAACACGGTCTCGTGCCTGCCTGGTTTGCCCGGGACCGAAACATCTCTTACGAGGAGGCCAATCGGACATACAGTGATGGAATAACATGGAAACGGGCGGCCCATGAGAAATTCGGGACAAAACTAATCGAGACCTCGAGTGCCGATTTTTATCGTTCGGACATAAGAAGGAGGCTCAAGCAACTGTTGCTCGACGCTGGAGTTCCCCTGCATGAACGGACGGATACGGAATTATACGGCATGGTATTGCCGGCAAAAAGCAAACAGGAAAAAGCATTCATCCGATTGATCGCTACGTTCGTCACCTTGCTGAAGTCAAGTTGCCGATCAGCGGAAGCCATCTTGAAACAGGCCGAAGAAGTCGGCGACCTGCGTAGTGAATTCGTAATCAGAAACATCTTTCTTCCTGTTTACGAACGCTATGAAGAGCGTTTGCGCAATAGCGGACAGATTGACTTCACGGACGCCATTTTGCGAGCGACCGAACTTTGCCGGGTTTCGCATCCCGTATCGTATGATTATATCATTGTTGATGAGTTTCAGGATATCTCCGTTGACAGGTACAACTTCTTGAAAACCTTGCGCGAAGGTCACTCCCCTGCAAAGCTCTATTGTGTAGGCGACGATTGGCAATCCATCTACCGATTTTCGGGGAGCGACATGGCTTTGTTCAATAATTTTGCAGCTTTTTTCGGCCCGACTGAAATCAATAAAATTGAAACGACCTATCGCTTTGGCGAGCCCCTGGTCGGCTTATCGGCACAGTTCATCCAGCGCAATACAGCCCAGATAAAAAAGGACATCCGGCCATTCAACAGGGAAACAAAAACCGAGCTGTCGTTCCAAGCCTACGACCGAAACAATTATTGCCATATCATCGGGCAGTTGATCGCGTCCATCCCGGCCGACAAATCGATATTCCTGTTGGGCCGATATTCATTCGATGATTATTATCTTTCGTTCGGGTATCAAAGTGTAAAAGAGGGCAACCAGTTCTATTATATTATCGGCGGTCGGAAAATAGAATTCCTAACCGTGCACAGATCCAAAGGGCTGGAAGCCGACTATGTCATTCTGCTTCAATGCAACAAAGACACTTATGGTTTCCCGTCGCGTGTGAGCGATGACCCGTCCCTGCAATACGTATTGACCACAAGCGATCTGTTTCCTTATGGCGAAGAACGACGATTGTTCTATGTGGCGATAACGCGGGCGAAAGCCAAGACCTGGATCTTCTATGACGCACGTTTCCCGTCTGTGTTTGTCGACGAGTTTCTACATCCCGAAAAGGTTACGGAGGAGAGCTTTGTCAAACATCCGAACGCCAACAAGCGATGGACACGCGAAGCCGACCAATTCCTGCTTACCTTGCATCGTGAAGGGAAAAGCATCCGACATATTGCGGAGAAAATGGGCCGCAGCCAGACCTCAATCGTTATGCGGTTAGGGAAATTGGAGAGCAAAAGATAACGGTTTCGACATGGCAATCAATGCAAATTCGGCATAAAGATTAGCATAAATTCAGTTGGTTATCGGTGATCAATGGAAAGATTTCTTTAGAAGAGCCACACGCAATACACAGCAATAGCACCCAAAGCATTGGTTATAAAACCAGCGAACGACCGAGGTTTTGAATGTTCTATTTGAGCAATATTCTTCAGGTCATCATGACAGAGCCGATTAACGTCCGTTTGCGAAGCATAATTCTATCGACGACAGACATCCGAGAGTTCTTCTTCCTAATGTAGCGCAGGCCCGACAAGGCCCGACAAGAAAAAAACTGCGAAAAAATTTTGCGGAATAGAAAAAAAAGCATACCTTTGCACTCGCAATCGAAAGATTGCAAGAAACGATGGTGCCATAGCTCAGTTGGTAGAGCAAAGGACTGAAAATCCTTGTGTCCCCGGTTCGATTCCTGGTGGTACCACAAAAAGAGTTGCGAAAGCAACTCTTTTTTTGTATCCATGCCGAGCGGCAAGCGGTACGTTCCGGCAAACTTGCCAGACTGTGGTCGCCTTATTGAGCAAAAAAATAAAGGTCGCTGAAAATTCAGCGACCTTTGGTAGTGGATAGGGGATTCGAACCCCTATGTCATGCGTGAGAGGCATGTATCCTAGCCCTTAGATGAATCCACCGGTTCTCTTTTGCGTTGCAAAGATAGAACTAAAATTTCTTTTCTCCAAAAAATTTCTGCATTTTTTTATCACGCAAAGAGAAAAATTATCAGTCCGATCCGACGGATTCGCATTCAAATAGACAGCAACCTAAATATTATCAATTGGTTACAGCCAAATTCACACGACACCATCCGTCCTCTGCCGGGGATTATCTGGATCCGAAAACACCGCGGGCGATCAGCCACTCGGCAATCTGGACGGCATTCAGGGCGGCGCCCTTCTTGATCTGGTCCGCCACGCACCAAAAGGCAAGGCCGTTGGGGTTGGACAGATCACCGCGCACACGGCCCACGTAGACCGGTTCGCAGTCGGCCACAAAGAGCGGCATCGGGTATTGACGCTCGGCCGGGGCATCCAACAGCACGATCCCGGGGGTCGAGGCAAAGGCCTCGCGGGCCTCGGCGGGGGTGACGGGGCGTTCGGTCTCGCACCAGATGCTCTCCGAGTGGGCGCGCATCACCGGCACGCGCACGCAGGTCGCCGACACGGCGATGTCGGAGTGCATGATCTTGCGCGTTTCGTGGAACATCTTCATCTCCTCCTTGGTGTAGTCGTTGTCGGTGAAAACATCGATGTGGGGGATGACATTATAGGCCAGCTGGAAGGCGAATTTGTCGATCGTCGGGGGAACACCCTCGACCAGTTCGCGGTTTTGCTGCTCCAGCTCGGCCATACCCTGCGCACCGGCACCGCTGGCCGACTGGTAGGTCGACACGTGCACGCGGCGGATATGCGAGAGGCGTTCGATGGCCTTCAGAGCCACCACCATCTGGATCGTCGTGCAGTTGGGGTTGGCGATTATGCGGCGCGGCGCGTCAAGCGCATCCTCGGGATTGACTTCGGGGACCACCAGGGGGACATCCCCGTCCATGCGGAAGGCCGAGGAGTTGTCGATCATCAACGCCCCGTGGCGGGTGATCGTCGCGGCGAACTGTTTCGACACGGAGGCACCGGCCGAAACCAGAGCGATATCCACACCGCGGAAATCGTCGTTATCCTGCAACAGCCTTACCTCCACATCACGGCCGCGGAAACGGTAGCGGCGACCCGCGCTGCGCTGCGAGCCGAACAGCAGCAATTCATCGACCGGAAAAGCGGTGTGCGCCTCCAGAATCTTCAGGAACTCCTGACCCACGGCGCCACTGACGCCGACAACTGCAATTTTCATCTTATGACAACACGTTTTATGGTAATACGTTCGTTTTAATCGAAGAATTCATCATCCGACAGCATCTCGGGGTTGGCCATCGAGGCCTCTTCGGCGGCCCATTTCGAACAGTCGTCCTCACGAAAATCGTTCGGGCGCACGAAGCGGTCGCCCCGCGACACCCCCAGCGACGCATCGCCGTAGACCTTCTGGAGGAACTCGCCCACGATGGGCAGGGCCAGGATACTGCCCTCGCCGCGCGACGAGAAGTGCACCGACTGGTCTTCGCCGCCGACCCACGCGCCCGTAACCAGACGCGGCGTGACGCACATGAACCACGCGTCGCGGTTCTTCTGCGAGGTACCCGTTTTGCCGCCCATCTCGACATCCGAGAAGCCGTACAGGAAGTTCATCTTGCGGGCCGTACCCGACGAGACGACCTTTTTCAGGACCGTCAGCATCGTATAGGCGGTCTGCTCGCTGATGGCGTCCTGCGACACGGGGGCGAATTCCGAGATCATATTGCCCTGGCGGTCCTCGATGCGTGTAACGAAGATCGGATCGGTATGGACCCCGCGGTTGGCGAAGGTCGAATAGGCGCTGACCAATTCGAAGACGTTCGACTCCGAAGAGCCCAGACACAGCGCGGGCACGGGGTCGATAAAGCTCCTAACGCCCATATTGTGGATAAACGAGGCCACGGCTTCGGGCTGTTTGGCCTGCTTCATCACCCACGCCGAGTAGTTGTTGCGGCTCAGGGCCAGGCCCCAGTAGAGGGGGTGCACCACCCCGTCGTACTCCACTTTGCCCGCCTCCTTGGGCGACCAGGCCACGCCGTTGGCCGTCTCGATCGTCACGGGCAGGTTGGGCACGGGGGTGCAGGGGCTCAAACCCAGATGGTCGACGGCGAAGGTGTAGACGAAGGGTTTGATCGTCGAGCCGATCTGACGTTTGCCCTGTTTGGCCATATCGTACTTGAAGTAACGGAAATTGGGACCGCCGACATAGGCGCGCACACGGCCCGTACCGGGTTCGAGGGCCACCATCGCGGCACGCATGATCCGTTTGTGGTGGAGGATCGAATCGCGCGGGGTCATCACCGTGTCGACTTCGCCCCTGAAGGTGAAGATCTTCATCGGGCAGCGCGTTTTGAAGGCCTGCTCGATCTCGCGGTCGGAGGCTCCGGCACGGCTCATCTCGTTCCAGCGGTCGGAGTAGCGCATGGCCGTGCGGATGATCTTCTCGCGCTGTTCGGCGTCGGTGTCGCGGAAGAGGACTCCCGTCGCCTTCACCTCCCGGTCCATACGGGGCTGCACCTCCGTGGCGAGCTGCTTCTGCACGGCCTGCTCGGCGAACGACTGCATCCGCGAATTGATCGTGGTATAGATCTTCAGACCGTCGCGGTAGAGGTTGTAGGGCGTGCCGTCGGCCTTCTTGTTCTTGTGGCACCAGCCGTAGAGGGGATTTTCGTTGTACTCCTTGAGGGCCTGCTCGTAGTCCCACTCGGTGTAGAACTGCCGGCGCGAGGGCGGGTTGGCCGTCATCACCTGACGCAACATCTCGCGGAAATAGGTAGCCTGACCTTCGTTGTGCGACACGGGCTTGTAATTCAGGACGATAGGCAGCGCACTGATCGAGTCGTACTGGGCCCGGGTCAGCGCACCCGCCGCCTCCATGCGCGAGAGCACCAGATTGCGGCGCTTGAGGGCCCGTTCGGGATTGCGGACGGGCGAATAGCGGGTCGGCGCATTCACTACGCCCACCAGCATCGCCGCCTCCTGCACGTTCAGTTCGTCGGGCAGTTTGCCGAAAAAGGTCTGCGCCGCCGACTTGATACCGTAGGCATTCGAACCGTACTCGACCACATTCAGGTACATGGCCGCGATCTCCTCCTTGGTGTAGTTGTATTCCAGCTTGAGCGAGGTGATCCACTCCTTGAACTTGGAGATCACCAGTTTGGAATTGCGCGTGATCTTGCTCTGGTTGCGCACCGTATCGCGCGGGAAGAGATTCTTGGCCAGCTGCTGCGAAAGCGTCGAGCCGCCGCCCTGCGCCTGCCGCTGCAACAGAATGGTCTTCACACCCACACGCACAAGCGACAGGATGTCGATACCCGAGTGGCTGCGGAAACGCACATCCTCGGTCGAGATCAGGGCCGCCACCACGGGCGGCACCTCGTGGCCGTCCAAACGGAGGGCCCGGCGCGTGGAATCGGCGCCGAACAGTTCGTCGTATTGCACGTGCGAGCGGTTCTGGATAAAGAACGAGCCGATGACCTTGCCGTCCTCGGAATAGATCTCGGTCGCAAGGTTGTTGCGCGGGTTCTCCAGCTCCTCGAACGAGGGCATGCGCCCGAAGACGCCCACCGCGGTGAGGGTCAGCAGAAAGAGTATCAGGGCCACGGGGGTAAAGGCCACCCACCACAGCCAGCGATAGGAATGCCGGCCGCGCCCATCGGCTGCCGAACGTATCTCTTTTTTGTTTTGTGTCATGATCCGTACAATTTGCCACAAAGGTAGCAATTTTTTTCAAAACAACCGCACCCGTTTGCGAGAAGCGACCTGCGCAGGGAGACGACGCCCGACCCCACCCGCGACAAACCGGCGCAGAAATCGCCTCATCTCCGTACGGATGCCCGAATCCGCCGCCCTCTTTTTACCGGCGGCAACGGTTTCTTGCCCCGCAACCCCTGCGTTTTACCCCGAACAGAGCGCTTTTTTCGCCGAAGTTGACTATCTTTGCGTATCCGTTGACAAGAAAGGCATCATAAAAGGAGATAAAAACCATGTATCAACAAACTGTTACACGCGACCGTCGCACGGCTATCATCGTGGTGCTCAACCAATCGGAGTGCATGGGCGAGGCCACGCACTCGCAGGACGGCTACCTCTCGCTGGCGGAGATCGCCTCGCAAGCCGTGGACGAACTGCTCTATGAACTGATCGAACGGGCCCGCCGCAGCGACGGGCTGCACGACTATTACGATCTGGCGGTGCTCGGCTATTCGGGCCGAGGGGTCCGCCCGCTGCTCTCGGAACAGGGTTTTATAACCGTCGGCGAGCTGGACCGGCAGCCCTGCCACATCACTTCGCGCATGAATTATGTGCCGCTTGCGGACGGAACCGTCCTCCGGCAACAGTCCGTCCTGCCCACCCGCATCCATCCCCGGGCCGAGGGTCAGGGGTCGGCCGTCGAAGCACTGAAGGCGGCGCAGGAGCTGCTGGACGGCTGGTGCGCGCAACCGCAGAACGAGCTGTCGTTCCCGCCCGTCGTGATCCACATCACCAACAACAGCGACCTGAAGGAACACCGGGCCGAGTTTCTGCGACAGTCGCGCATCCTGCGCGCATACGCCACCCGCGACGGCGAGGTGCTGCTGATGAACCTGCACGTAAGCGTGAAGGAGCGGCTGCCCCGCATGCTCTTCCCCACGCGGGAGGAGCTGCCGGCACCGGACCTGCTGGCCGAGGCGTCGAGTCTTCTGCCCGAGTGTTTCGGTCCCGTGATCCGCTCGTTGCGCGACGACGGAGTCGAGGGTCCGTATCTGGCCTACGGTTACAATATGCCGATCGGCACGCTGGCCCAGGTGCTGAAAATCGGATCGATCAGCGGTCAGACCGACTGACGGCCGTTCTCTTCAGATCCTCCGGGAGGGCTTCGAGGGGGGGGTACGGCGTCCCTTTCGAAGCAACGCCCGGACGACGGGCCGGCCGGGCAGGAGGCACCACCATCCGGGCCGGAAACAAAAAAGCGGCCCATAGGCCGCCCGGTGATCTCGTTGGGGCTCGAACCCAAGACCTACAGCTTAGAAGGCTGTTGCTCTATCCAACTGAGCTACGAGACCGTTTCAAGGCGCAAAAATAGTAATTTCACCCGTTTATTTCAAACAATTCACCAATAAAAATCGACCGCGCCGCACAGAAAAATGCACCCCGGAACCAACAGAACCGGCGAAAAGTTTGTATTTTGACGAAAAGATCAATAATTTTGCGGAAATGAAACAGCCAATAATACATCTCGAGAAAGGCGATTCGGTCGCCCGTGTCCGCTCGCTTTTCGGTTCGGAGGGCGGGTTGAATCTGACGCTCTACACACAGTTCCCCGACGATTGCGGGGTCGGCGACCACCTCTTCGCCCTGATCGACGGACTGCCGGTGCCGCTCTTCATCGGGTCGTTCGAACGCTACGGCGTCGCGGGCGCACACGTCCGCTTCGACGACCTCGACACGCAGGCACGCGCCTCGGAACTCCTCGGGCTGGAACTCTATATCGACCGGCACGAACAGGAGGACGACGCCTTCTATCTGGAAGACCTCGTGGGCTTCAGCTGCCTGCTGGCCGAAGCCTCCGAACAGGGGGTAAAACAGTGGCAGGGGACGGTGACGGATTTCTACGACAGCCCGGCCAATCCGCTCTTCGGCATCCGGATCGAGGGGCGCGCAGAGGAGGTGCTGGTGCCGGCTGCGGACGAGTTTTTCGCGCGGATCGACTTCGATAACAAGCACATCACCCTGCTGGTTCCGCAGGGGTTAATCGACCTGTAACCGATGGCACGGGTGGTGATCGGACTCTCGGGAGGGGTCGACTCGTCGGTGGCGGCGTGGCTCCTCAAGCAGCAGGGACACGAGGTGATCGGTCTCTTCATGATCAATTGGCACGATACGACGGGGACATTGGAGGGCGACTGCCCGTGGCACGACGACCGGGTCTTCGCCGAACTGGTGGCCAAGAAGATCGACATTCCGCTGCACGTGGTGGACCTCTCGGAGCAGTACCGCCGGCGCGTGGTGGACTACATGTTCGCCGAATACGAGCGCGGACGCACGCCCAACCCCGATGTGCTGTGCAATCGCGAGATCAAATTCGACGCCTTTCTGAAGGAGGCCCTGCGGCTGGGTGCCGACTATGTGGCGACGGGACATTATTGCCGCCGCGAGGTCGCCGCGACGGCCGACGGGACGCCGATCTATAAATTGCTGGCGGGCAGCGACCCCAACAAGGACCAGAGCTATTTTCTCTGCCAGCTCAACCAGGAACAGCTTTCGCGGGCGATGTTTCCCGTGGGGGATCTGCTGAAACCCCAGGTGCGCGAGATTGCCGCCCGCGAGGGACTGGCCACAGCGCGGCGCAAGGATTCGCAGGGGATCTGCTTCGTGGGCAAAGTCGACCTGCCCGTATTCCTGCAGCAGAAACTGGCGGCCCACAAGGGCAACATCCACGAAATCAAGGCCGAATGGCCCAAATACAACCGCACGGCCGACCCCGGCGACCTCTTCGCCCTCTCCCGGCCGTGGAGCTACACCGTGCGCGACGGCAAGAAGATCGGCGAGCACAACGGCGCCCACTTCTACACCATCGGACAGCGCAAGGGGCTCGGCATCGGCGGCCGCAAGGAGTCGCTCTTCATCCTGGCCACCGACACGGCGGAGAACGTGATCTATGTGGGCGAGGGGGATGCACATCCCGGACTTTACCGGCGGGCGCTCTCGATCCGTCGCGACGAGGTGCACTGGGTCGACCCCGCACGCGCGATGCAGCCGGGCGAACGGCAACGGTTCCGGGTCCGCATCCGCTACCGCCAGCCGTTGCAGGAGGCCGAGCTGATCCTGCGCGACGAAGCGGCCTACATTCTTTTCGACACCCCCCAACGCGGTATCACCCCGGGTCAGTTTGCCGCCTGGTACGACGGCGACGAGCTGGTCGGTTCGGGCGTGATCGAATAGCGCCGCACCGCCCCGAGGCACAGCGGGACACTCACGCCGCAGGCAGCACTCCCCTACCCTGCCGTTCAGGCGGCGGCATACCCTGCGGCGGCGCGCGCCGCAGAATCCGGAGACAACGCGGGGAAAAGGCTGAAAATCACGTCTTTCTTGATTTCTAATACATTGATATTCAATATATTACGTATCATTCCTTCGCAGATTTTGCGGGGGGGGGGTTGACGGTGTATAGATCTGTATATAGCAGGCGTAAACCCGTATTCGCGTTTAAACAGTTTGATAAAGTGCGACGGGCTGGAGAACGTACACTCGACGCCGATCTCCGAGATGGACTTCGCCGTGGAGATCAACAGCAGACGCGCGTGCATCAGCCGCTGACGGACAAACCAACGGTGCGGCGGCATCAGAAAGATACGCCGAAACTCCTTTTTGAACGAAGTCATCGATCGGTGGGTCGAACGCGCCAGCTCCTCGATCGGGCAGTCGCGAAAGAGATATTCGTAGATCGTCTGTTCGAAATGTTCCTTCGCCGCATCCATATTGCCCAACAGGCGGCTCTTCAGACAGCAGTCCTCGTGTGCGACCAGATGATAGACCAGCTCGGTCATCTTGATCTTCTCGGCCGCCTCGTCGCGCGCGAACCGGTCCTCGCGCAGATAGACGTACGTGCTGTTGAAGAAGCTGCGCAACGCATCCCAGCAGGGCATCGCAATGGCATTCTGCATACGGCAGACCTCGCACGAATGTTTGTTGCTTACCGCCATCCGATAGGTGATTGTCAGATGGCGCATGATGCGTTGCAACAGCTCGGGCGAGTAATAAAACACGATCTGCTCGAAAGGATGACCGTCGTCCGCGAGGTTCTCGACATAATGTTGGCCCACGCCGAGATAGAAGACCTCGCCGCAAGCGATACTGCGGCACCGGTCCCCGTTGTAGATCAACTTGCGGCCGCGCAGCACATAGCCGATGGCATAGCGCGAGAGGAGGAGCGAGCGGATGCCGTTACTTTGTGTTTCAACGAACCTTGTAATCAAGAGTCGGTCGGAGTTGTTGTAAATCTGCCCTTCCATAGCTTTTCTCTGTTTGGTGATACAAATTTACGAAAATAAATGTTGTTTTTACAACAAAATGCGTGAATTAAAATGTTATTTCCGGACTTTTATATAAAACAAAACAATTTTTTTTCACTCCAAACAGCTCTGACTACGGCATTTTCATCCTTTGCTCCGATATTTTCACCGTCCGCCCCCTGCGCATTGCTGCAATCGCACCGCAAAAAAGGCCCGCCGGCCGCCGGAAAAAGAGGTCAAAAACAAGCTATAAATTCGCAAGGATTTGCGGAAAACCGGATTGCCGGACCTTAAAACCGGGGCGGGGGAAAAGAAGGACGAAAAGTCTGAAAGCGACGCCCTGGCGCAAACGGACCGGCGGGGATCGGTCGGAGCATAAAAAAGCCGCCGACAACCCAATCGACGGCCCGAAAACAGCGAACCGGCAGCACCCGCGACAAAGCGCCGCGGCAGCGCAGTCATCTTTCCCGCAATCACTTCATACGACGGAAATAGAGTTTGTCGGAACAATTCTTGCCCGTCTCATCCGATTTATAATCCCAGGCCAGCACCAGTTCGGACGAGGTGAGTTTCGCTATACGGCACACCTCCATTTCGTCGCCGCCCTGCTTTTATCGCTCCTCTCCTGCCGTGCAGACGAACGCCGAGCCGGGTTCACTCCTTGCGAAGGTGCGTACCAGGGTGACTGCACAGACCTTTAAGAAGACGAAGAGATGAAGAAGAAATAAAACAAAAAAAGACTGCGCCGCTCCATGCGGGCGGCGCAGTCCGGTATTCATTGACTAAAACCGGGACGACAGGCTATTATTCGTTTTCATCCCTGAAATCGAACGTAATCTCGCCCTCACCAGGTTTCCATTCGCCAGTGACAATGTTGCCATTCTCATCAACCTCAGTGGTGAAGGAGACGACGCCCAGGTTGGCAGCGTCGCCGTTGACTTCGATATTGTAGGTATAGGAGTGGCCCGCCTGCCAAATGGGATTGAAGTAGCCGTTCAGCACTTTCTCCAGAAGTTCGACACCGTTGTAGGTGATGTTAATCTTAAAGGAGATGTAAACGTTCGGCGTTTCGTCTTCGTACGTGCAGGGGATTACATAAGCCGTCTTGGTTGCAACCGCCTTATCGCCTTTGGTCACCGAGATGGAAGTGTCGGCTGCCGGCAGATCGACCGAGGTCACCTCGCCGCTCGCTGCGGATCTGGCTTGGTTCTTCCAACCGTCGGTAGAGCTGTAGTCGCCCGTATTGTTTGCGTCCTTGATGGCGATGTCGCTGATTACGACCTGGTAATCCTTGGGGAAACCGCTCGTGAACTGAGCGTTTACGCGCGAAAGCAGGTGATTGAACGTCAGCGCAACGTCAGCGTTGTCTTTCTCCTTGCCGGTCTGTTGGGCATAGGCATAGATCAGGTCGGATTGATCGAGCTGGTAACCGGCAATCGTAAACTCGGGCGTAGTGCCTGTATAAGCGAGCGAGACACCCGTTTCAATCTTATTATTTCCGTTGCTGTAGGCATAGAAATCGTAGACACCATCGGGGATCCAGTACTGGCGCTCGCCTGCGTATGCCCACTCCCCGCCCGAACGGGCAACTTCGGTGTTGTTGAACACGTCGACGACAGCGGTGCCCTTCACGTACTTGCTGTAGACGTAGAATTTCTGGATGTTCGAGGTCGTAGTCTCTTCGGCAAGCGTGTGCTTTTTGACTACGTTCTCAAATCCGATGACATTCTGCTTCTGGGCGGCATCGTCGATTACGGCCTCAGAAGTACATGCAGAAAGCGCGAGGGCGCCAGCGGCAATGAAAAAGAGACTTTTTTTCATGTGATTAAAAGATTAAAGTTAATAATTTTTACTGTTATTTTGTTTATTGTTGATTCCGTTGCTGGTTGTCTTACTGGTTGCCTATCGGTAAATCGATGATTTCGGTATTGTTGCCCCAGTCCGATACATCGACCACAAAGCCCGATGTGATCTGGCTTGCTTCGTCTTCGATCCGGAGTCCCTTCACCTCGATTATTCCGCCGCGGGGCTGTTTTTTCAGCTGCTCGGATATATCGTGGTTGAATTCAATGATCTTGCCGTTCTGGAGTTTTACTTCAAGATTCAGGGTGTAGAGCCGGTCATCGGGGTCGGAGGTCGTACGGCCGTAGTATTTGTCGGGGAAACCGGGCACGCCGAACGAGCGCACCTCGGCGCGGCAGCCCTGCGGGGTGATGTTGCAGTCGAAGAGGATGATCGAGGACTCCTCGGAGGTGACGCCGGTACGCAGGTAGACCGATTCGGCCATGCCGGCCAGGGCCCCGCGCGCAAGTGCCACATGTTCGCCACCGTGCTCGAATTCGAAAGTCACCACATAGGTATAGACCAGCGGCTGCATCTTGACAGGCATTTGCCTGACCTCGTGGATGTTGACTTTGGGCATATTGTCGACGTAGGCCGAGAAGAGCACGTCTGGCGGGTTGGTGGTGCGCGTGTCGGGATGGCGTTCGATCAAGGTGTTGCTGAACAGCGAGCGCGTACGGGTGGTGGCCGATGCGCGGGCGTCGTTGAGCGAGGCCACGTCCGACAGGATGATGTATTCGGTATCGCCGTTATAGAGCAGCATGGAGTACTCGCGCTTGCCGTCGGCCCTGAACTTCTCGCCCTGGGGCGAAACGAAGTGATCGGCATGTTCTCCGTCTTCGTAGAATCTCACCATATTCACCCATTCGGGCGTCCCGGGCCTGAGGTCGTGATACGCTTTGCCGTGGTACCCGGCATCCCAGGTGCCGAGGTGGTATTCGCCGTAGTCGCGTTCCCATTCCATCTCCCACTCGAGGCTCATGTCGATAAAGGGATAGTGATCGTAGCACAGATCCTGGCGGCACGATGTCCATATCGGCAGCAGGGCAAGAGCAACAGCTATTATGCGATATCCGTTTCTCATGGCTCCTTTTAACGTTTGTGTCTGTTGGCGTCGCAGAAGAATCGCCAGACAATCGAGAATTTGGCCTTGACGGGACCGAAGTAGTTGATGTCCTTCGAGCGCTGGTATACGTGGTGCCTGTCGACGCAGATGTACTCCTTGTCGTGCAGGTAGACGTAACCGGCACCGATCTCGGCCTCGAGGGCCAGACGCCTGCCGATGGGCCACATATAGCCTACCGACAGACCGGTCATCAGGCCGTTGCCGTAGTGGCCGGGCTTCTCTTTCCTGAGTTTGACATCATACCATCCGCCGCCGCCGATAAGACCGACGTACCAGCCGTGCCAGGGTTCGCGGGGGTTGATCCAGCGGCGCAACTCGGCGTCGATAACGGCAAAACGGTAGCTTTTCTCCTCTTCATAACGTCCCCACCAGGCCACGTTGCCTTCGAGGGCTACCGACCAGCGGTTGCTGAAAAGCCACTCCAGTTCGAGGTTCGGCACAAGGGCTGCATCGTAAACAAGATTGGTTTTGAGCGCAAAGCGATAACGGGATGCGTCTTCCGCAACCGGCCAAACGGATACATTGCCGGCCGATGCGGCGGTATCGGAGGGATCCGCTGCGCCGGATCCGGCGGCTTCGGCCGAAGCCGCGGATGCTTCAGGCGTTACCGCAGCCTCTTTGTCCGAGATTTCCGGGGGGGGGTAAAGCGACACGGCCACGGCGTTGCGCAGCCCGGGGAACAGGTGCTCGTACATCCAGCGCCAGGGGCCGCCTTCGGCCAGATCCATCAGCCGTTTCTTGCGATCGTCGACCGTTTTGCCCGAGATCTCGGATCCCGGGACGCTGTCGAGTATGTCGAGCACTTGCCGGCGGCAGGGGACGTCGGGATTCGCAGCGACCAGGCGGCGCAACTCGTTCCAGCCGATTCCCGCGGGCCGCTCCTCGACCAGAGCGGGGTTTACTCCCGTATGGGTGACGATATATCGGGCTACAGCGGTGCTGCGATTGCGCGCGATACGTTCGTTGGCCTCCGGCGAACCATCGGGCGAAGCGTACCCGAAAACGGTTATGCGCTCCACGCCTCCGTCCTCCACGGCCTGACGCACCTTGCGAATAAAACCGGCCATAACTTCGCGGTTACCTCTTAACGAAGGCTCGAAATCACAACGGCCCACGCTAAAATAGACATTAACCGAGTCGGCGCAATTGATACCGAACGAGGTCAATGTACTCATTACCGCAAGTATAAACAGCAACAGTCTCATTTCGTCACAAAGTCGATATGATCAACGATTGATCTGCAAAGTTAATTACGATGATTTATTCTTGCAAATTTTTAGATAATTTTATGTAAAAAAAATCGAGATCAAAATTTCCAATAAGAAGTGCAACGGCTATCTCCTCACTCTCCCGCGGGGGAAGGCTTCGCGGCGCGGGGCTGCGCAAGCCCCCGTTGAGCGTAACGCAGACTATAGGCAACTTTGTTGTTGGATTCTCCC
>CAZHMX010000016.1:0-27224 GCA_964533725.1 uncultured Alistipes sp.
CGAAGAACGAGGCGCTGCCCATGATGCGGCGCGACATGATGCGGCCGGCGATGCGCACCTCTTGATAATTGCCCTGTTCGGGCACATAGTTTTCGGCTATTTCGCGAGCCGTGGCGGTCACCTCATAGCGGGCGGCGGGGTAGGGGTTGATACCCGCTTCGCGCAGAGCGGCCAACGATCGGCGGCGCAATTGTTCCTGTTCGGAGAGTTCTATTGCCATGGTATGGATTCCTTGAATTTTAATTATGCCGCAAATTTAGTGATTTTCCGCCGAAAGCCGATGGCCGGAGCGCGTTTTTTGTTAAATTTGCGAAAAATTTCGACCCTTATGGAGATTACCGGTTTCAAGCGGCGGCCGTCGGGCCGCGTTCGCATAGGATCGCTGACGATCGGCGGCGGCGAGCCGATCGCCGTGCAGTCGATGACCAATACCGACACCAACGATACGGAAGCCTCTGTGGCGCAGATCGAACGCATCGCCCGTGCGGGCGGCGGCATCGTGCGCCTGACCACCCAGGGCAAGCGCGAGGCCTCGAACCTTGAGGCCATCGTGGCCCGTGTGCGGCAGGACGGCTTCGATACGGCCATCGTGGCCGACGTCCATTTTGTCCCCGAGGTGGCGGCCGTTGCGGCGCGCTATGCCGACAAGGTGCGGATCAATCCGGGCAACTACCGGCTGGACGGCGGCGATCTGGAACATCTGATTGCCCTGTGCAAGGAGCGGGGCGTCGCCCTGCGTATCGGGGTCAACCACGGGTCGCTGGCCCGCCGCATCTTCGATGAGTACGGCGACACGCCCGAGGGGATGGTGGCCTCGGCGATGGAGTTCCTGAGGATTTGCCGCGCCAACGCTTTCGACCAGGTGGTTGTCTCGATGAAGTCGAGCAACACGCGGGTGATGGTCTCGGCCTACCGCCTGCTGGTCGAGGCGATGGACCGCGAGGGGATGCGCTACCCGCTGCATCTGGGAGTCACGGAGGCGGGCAACGGCCTGGAGGGACGGATCAAGAGCGCTGTGGGAATCGGCGCCCTGCTGGCCGACGGTATCGGCGACACGCTGCGTGTCTCGCTGACCGAGGCGCCCGAGAACGAGATCCCCGTGGGGCGGTGGCTTGCGGCGTATTTCGCCGACCGTCCCGGGACCTTTGAGGTGCAGTATCCCGAACGCTACTCCCCCTATGTCTACCGCCGCCGCAGCCGGGTGAATATCCCGCTCGTGCACAGCGAGTTGACCGACGACTATACGGTGATCGAATCGCACTCCGGAAACCCTACGGCCGAACTGCGCGCCGCCATCCTGAACCTCGGTGACGACCGTCCCGTGGCGGTCAAACGCCGCTACGACGATTCCTCGGTCGACCTCCTGGCGGTCAAGGCGGCGGCCGATCTGGGAGCGCTCTTTTTGGACGGTCTGGCCGATGCCCTCTGGATCGACGCGCCGCACCTCGACGCCGACACGGTCGAACGGATCGAGCTGGCCATTCTGCAGGCGGCCCGGGTCCGTTTTTCGCGTACGGAGTATATCGCCTGCCCGGGTTGCGGCCGCACGATGTACGGCCTGGAGCAGACTTTGGAACGGATCAAGGAGCGCACCGGCCACCTGAAGAACCTGCGTATCGGCGTGATGGGCTGCATAGTCAACGGTCCGGGCGAGATGGCCGACGCCGACTACGGTTACGTCGGCGCCGCCCGAGGACGGATCACCCTCTACCGTGGCCGTGAGGTCGTCGAGCGCAACATCCCCGAGCAGGAGGCCCTCGACCGTCTCGAGGCCCTGATCCGTGCCGACGGCCGCTGGGTGGAACGGTGATCGGTGCTCCCCTCCGTTCCGGCCCTTTTCCCGGGTACGTTGCCGTTTGTTACGGGCGGTAACGACGTGTCGCCAAGCGGTTTCCTGCGCGTTTGCGCGGCCGAAAACCGCGACCGGAAATTTTCTTTGTGATTTTTTTCACGCTGAATAGGGTTGGGGTCGATTTTTTTGATTATATTTGCAACTGATCGGACGGTGCCGCGGTGGAAACGGACAGCGGACCCGAATACGGCTAAACCAAAAGATGTACAAACAACATAATTAAAATCAAAAAGTTATGATCTATTCGCACGAAGTGCAACAGATGTGTTGCGTGAAAAAGGGTGCCAACCACCCCTCGGCTCCGATTCCGGAGGAGGGCAAGTGGGTTCGCGCCAAGGAGATCAAGGATATCTCGGGCCTGACCCACGGTATCGGCTGGTGCGCTCCCCAGCAGGGCGCCTGCAAACTGACCCTCAACGTCAAGGACGGCATTATCCAGGAGGCTTTGGTCGAGACCATCGGCTGCTCGGGCATGACCCACTCGGCCGCCATGGCTTCGGAGATCCTCCCCGGCAAGACCATTCTGGAGGCTTTGAATACGGACTTAGTGTGCGACGCCATCAATACCGCCATGCGCGAGCTGTTCAAGCAGATCGTCTACGGTCGTACGCAGTCGGCCTTCTCGGAGGGCGGTCTGGTGATCGGCGCTTCGCTCGAGGACCTGGGCAAGGGTCTTCGCAGCCAGGTGGGCACGATGTTCGGTACGGCAGCCAAGGGCACCCGCTATCTGGAGATGGCCGAGGGCTACTGCACCCGTATGGCTTTGGATGCCGACGATCAGGTGATCGGCTATGAGTTCGTCCACCTGGGCAAGATGATGGAGATGATCAAGAAGGGCATCGAGCCGGCCGAGGCTTTGGAGAAGGCCAAGGGTTGCTACGGTCGCTTCAAGGAGGCCGTCAAATATATCGATCCCCGCAAAGAGTAACACCAAACCATTAACAATCAATCGAAATGGCTAATTTGTTTGAAAGCTACGAGCGCCGCATTGATCAGATCAACGCCGTGCTTGCCAAATACGAAATCAAAGACCTCGAGGAGGCCAAGGCACTCTGCGACGCCAAGGGTATCGATCCCTACAAGATGTGCGAGGAGACCCAGCCGATCTGCTTCGAGAATGCCAAGTGGGCCTACGTTCTGGGCGCCGCTATCGCTATCAAGAAGAACTGCACCGCCGCTGCCGATGCCGCCGAGGCTATCGGTGAGGGTCTGCAGGCCTTCTGCATCCCGGGTTCGGTAGCCGACGACCGCAAGGTGGGTCTGGGCCACGGTAACCTGGCCGCCCGTCTGCTGCGTGAGGAGACCCAGTGCTTCGCCTTCCTGGCCGGCCACGAGTCCTTCGCCGCCGCCGAGGGTGCCATCAAGATCGCCGAGATGGCCAACCGCGTGCGCAAGAATCCCCTGCGCGTGATCCTGAACGGTCTGGGCAAGGATGCCGCCATGATCATCTCGCGTATCAACGGCTTCACCTATGTCCGCACCGAGTTCGACTACTACACGGGCGAGCTGAATATCGTCGAGGAGACCCCCTATTCGACGGGTCTGCGTTCGAAGGTCCGTTGCTACGGCGCCGACGACGTTCGCGAGGGCGTGGCCATTATGTGGAAAGAGGATGTCGACGTGTCGATCACCGGTAACTCCACCAACCCCACCCGCTTCCAGCACCCCGTAGCCGGCACCTACAAGAAAGAGCGCGTGCTCGCCGGCAAGAAATACTTCTCGGTAGCCTCGGGCGGCGGTACGGGCCGTACCCTCCACCCCGACAATATGGCCGCCGGTCCCGCCTCCTACGGTATGACCGACACCCTGGGCCGTATGCACTCCGACGCCCAGTTCGCCGGTTCGTCGTCGGTTCCCGCACACGTGGAGATGATGGGCTTCCTCGGCATGGGTAACAACCCGATGGTCGGTGCTACCGTTGCCGTTGCCGTAGCCGTTGCGCAGGCCCTGAACGCATAGTGCTTTGGTTTGGCGGGTGTTGTCCGCCGTATGTATATTCGCCGCCCGGTGCCGTTATGGCATCGGGCGGTTTTTTGCGGGGCGGGTTTTGGGTACGACGAACGCGCGAACGGGGGAGGGGCGCTATCGGAAGACCAGGGTGAAGGCGGTGCGGACGGGGGTGTTGGCGGTGAGGGCGAGCGAGCCGCTGTGGAGCTGCATGATGCGTTGGGAGATGCTCAGGCCGATACCCGAACCGCCCTGTTTGGTGGTGAAGAAGGGGGTGAAGATGTGGGCGGCGATATCGCGGGGGATCTGGCCGCCGTTGTTGGCGATTTCGACCACGACGTTCTCCTCGGAGTCTATTTTGACGTGGATGGAGATGCGGCCGTCGGGACGGGAGCCGATGGCTTCGACGGCGTTTTTGAGGAGGTTGACCAGAACCTGACCGATCTGGGTGCGGTCGGCGTAGATCATGGCGTCGGGCGGGACGATGCGGCGGTCGAGGGTGATGTGGGCGTGACGGCCGGTGAGGATGACGGCTTCGTCGATGAGTTTGGCGATCTCGAAGGGACTTCTTACGGGGTCGGGGATGCGGGTGTAGCGGCGGAAATTCTCAACGAAGTCGCCCAGACGGCGGCTGGTTGCGGAGATGACCTCGAGACCCTCGGCCACTTCGGGATCGGTGTTGCGGTGGCTCAAGGCGTCGCTCAACGAGGTGATGGGGGCCAGCGAGTTCATGATCTCGTGGGTCAGAATACGGGTCAGACGGCTCCACGAGTCGAGCTGCATCTCGTTCATTTCGTGGTTTAGGTCGCTGATGGCGATGATGCGCAGGAGTTTGCCGGAGAGGGTGAACGACGTGCAGTCGAAACTCAAATGCTGTTCGCCCGACTCGTTGCGGCAGTCGGCGTGCCGGCGCTCGCCGGGCTGGATATGGAGCAGGATGCTGCAGACTTGGGGGAAGGAGGTGGCGAGTTGCTGCACATGGGTCAGGACGCGGACGCCGAAGGTGCGGAGGGCGGCGGTGTTGGCATTCAGGACGCTGCCGTTGTCGTTGAGCGTGATGACGCCGATGCCCGTATGTTCCATGATGATCTGGTAGAAACGTTCGCGTTCGCGGGCGCGGCTGCGGGCCTGATCCATGATATTGCGGATGCGGTTGAGGGAGGCGTTCAGGAGTTTGTCGTCGATCGACACGGGGTTTTCGCGAAACTGGAAGGTGAAATCGTCGCATTCGATGGCGTTGAACATGTAGGTGGCGCGCTGGGTCGTTTCGTGGCGTTTCTGACCGATGCGGTTGACCGCCCAGATGATGACGGGCACCATGGTGGCCGACAGGGAGTAATGGCCGAAGGAGATCAGCAGACCCATCACGACGCTTGCTGCGGCGACGGTCACCGCATACCACTGAATCGGGGCGAAGGAGGAGAGACGGCGTTTCACAGCTTGTAGCGTTTGAGTTTGTTGTAGAGCGTCTGACGGGTGATGCCCAGCTCGGTGGCGACGGCCGAGAGGTTGCCGTCGAGGCGGTCGACAGCCTCGAGGATCATTCGGCGCTCCATCTCCTCGAGGGTGGTGGGCGAGGCGGCGGGTGTGGTGACGTCGCTGCGCAGCTGGAGGGCTGCGGGGGTGATCTCGGATCCTTCGCAGAAGATCACGGCCTTCTCGATCGTGTGTTGCAGCTCGCGGATATTGCCGGGCCAGGAGTGGTCGAGGAGGGCCTGAATGGCGGCGCGGTCGAAACCTTCGATGGGTTTGGCGTAGCGTGCGGCGTACTGTTCGGCGAAATGTTGGGCCAGGGCGGGGATATCGCTGCGGCGGTTGCGCAACGGGGGCAGGTCGATGTGGATGGTGTTGATGCGGTAGAGGAGGTCTTCGCGGAATTCGGCGCGCTCGACCGAACGGAATAGGTCGCGGTTGGTGGCCGAGACCAGGCGGATGTCGACCTCTATGGGGGAGTTGCCGCCCACGCGGACGATCCGTTTGGATTGCAGGGCGCTCAGGAGTTTGGATTGCAGGTGGTGGGGCAGGTTGCCGATCTCGTCCAGGAAGAGCGTGCCGCCCTGGGCCGCCTCGAATTTGCCCGCACGGTCGGTCCGGGCATCGGTGAAGGCGCCCCGCACGTGGCCGAAGAGTTCGCTTTCGAAGAGGGTCTCCGTCACGGCACCCATGTCGACGGTCACCATCGGCCGTCCGGCGCGCAGCGAGTGGCTGTGGATCTCGCGGGCCAGCATCTCCTTGCCCGTGCCGTTCTCGCCCGTGATCAGGATGTTGGCGTCGGTGGGCGCCACCTTGCCGACCACTTCGCGGATGCGGTTCATCGCCGTGCTGGTGCCCCAGAACATGGCCGCCGGTTTGGGCTGTGCGGAGGTGCTGTTGCCGCCGTTGCCTTTGCCGCGGGCGTCGCGGGCGATTTTGCGGGCGTTTTTCAGGGCGTTGATCAGCCGCTCGTTGTCCCAGGGCTTGGTGACGAAATCCACGGCGCCGTCCCTCATGGCCCGCACGGCCAGGTCGATGTCGGCAAAGGCGGTAAAGAGCACCACACGGGTGGCGGGATAGAGCCGCGTGACCTCGTGCAGCCAGAAGAGTCCTTCGTTGCCGGTGTTGACGCCGGCCGTGAAGTTCATGTCCAGCAGCACCACGTCGGCCGGTTCTTCGCGCAGGGCGGAGACGAGCCGGTTGGGTGACGGCAGCGTGCGCACGCGTTCGAAGTGGGGCGTGAGCAGCAGTTTCACGGCCGAAAGAATTTCGCGATTGTCGTCGACGACGAGGAGTGATCCGACAGGTTTCATAGCGTTTTCGAACGATTTCCGCCACGAAGTTACGACCAAAACGCAAAAACGCAACCCGCTTGTTGCAAAATTTTACAGGGGATGTCAAAAATATTTACATTTTCCGGAATTTGGCTAAAATATAATATTTTGATTGCTAAATATTTATATGTTTCGGCACGATTGTGGCACGGAAAAAGGGAAAATGAAGAAAACATTGAAAACAATGAGAAAATACCCGTTTAGTTTGTTTGCAGTGTCAATTTTATTGACACTTTCCGCCTCGGCGCAGGAAGCGCACCGTTGGACGTTGGACGAATGTATGGCCTATGCCGTGGAACACAGTCCGGCGGTTTCGATCCAGCAGGCCACCAATGCCTCCTATCGTCAGGATTACATTTCGGCCGTGGCCGGCATGGTCCCCTCGATAGGCGGTTCGGTGGGGGTGACGACCAGTTTCGGCCGTTCGATCGATCCCGAGACCAACACCTATTCCGATGTCTCGAACCTCTCGAACAGTTATTCGCTGTCGGCGCAGGTGCCCCTCTTCGCGGGCCTGACGCACATCAACACCCTGCGGGCTGCGCGCACGATGCGTCAGGCGGGCCGCGAGGAGCTTCAGGCGGCCAAGGATGCCGTGGCGCTGAAGGTGATGCAGGCCTATTACGACGTGTTGTATTACTCGGGGGCCGTGGAGCTGACGCGCCGGCAGCTGGCCACGAGCCGGAACGAGCTGGCCAAGAGCCGCAAGCTCCTCGAACTGGGACTCAAAAGTCAGGCCGATGTGGCCGAGATCGAGGCGCAGGTGGCGGCGAACGACTATCTGCTGACGGGCCAGCAGAACAACCTGCAGCTGGCCCGGTTGCAGCTCGAGGAGGCGATGAACCGTTCGGAGGCGGAGCCGCTGGAGGTCGAGACGGAGGTGGGGATCGATCCCGCCGTCCGGGAGCGTCCGCTGGGCGAGTTGCTGGACTATGCCCTGTCCCACAACCCCAAGGCGCGCAGTGCCGAGCTGTCGGTGGTCTACAGCCGTCGGACGCTGGCCGTTCGCCGCGGCGAGTACTATCCGTCGGTCTATCTGAGCGGCGGTTACTCGACCAACTTCTTCATGAGTCTCGACAACCGTTCGCTCTATGCCGATTACGGCCGTCAGTTCCGCGACAACCGCGGTTACTACGTGGCGGCGCAACTCTCGATTCCGATCTTCAACGGGCTGGGTCGCCGTACGTCGGTCAACCGCGCCCGCAACAACCTCCGGATCGCCGAAAGCCGTCGCGAGGAGACCCTCCAGGCCCTCCGCAGCGAGGTGGCGCAGGCCTGGCAGCAGATGCAGGGCTACGGCAAAGAGTTCGTCTCGGCCTCCAAAAAGAGCGAGGCGGCCGATCTGGCCTACGAGGCGGTCCGGGCCAGGTACGAACGGGGCATGGTCTCGCCACTCGAGCTGCAGACGGCCGCCGACAACCGCCTGCAGGCCCAGTCCGAACGGCTGCGCGCCCGCCTGCAATACATCATCTGGACCCGTATGGTCGATTATTATCAAGGCATTCCCCTTGTCGACTGACCGGCGTCGCCCACAGGAGAATCGAAGACCTTTAGAAAACAGAAACCTCTATGAAAATAGCTTATCGTAACTTTGTGACTACGCTGCGCCGTTACCGGGCGTCGTCGCTCATGAACATCATCGGCCTTACGCTGGCATTCACGGCTTTTTACATCATCCTGGTGCAGGTGCGCTGGGAGTGGGGCTACAACCGCGCGATTCCCGACGTGGAGCGGGTCTGTATGCTCGGCACGCACAACATGACGATCTTGGACTATGAACTGTCGCCCAATTGCAACCGTCCCTGGCCCGAACGGCTGATATCCGAGATGGCAGCGGTCGAATTGGGCGGCTGCTACAACAACTGGGGCAACGATGAGATCTATCTCACCAACCGCGAGGGAACGGGACTCAACCGCCACAAGGCCGACATCGTCCGCATCTCCCGATCCTTGGTCGACATCCTCGGTTTGGAGGTCGTGGCGGGCGATCTGCACGCCATGGATGCCCGTACGCGCAAGGTGATCATCTCCGAGGGTCTCTCCAGGCGACTCGGGATCGGTCTTGGCGACCCCGTTTGGCTGAATTTCCCCGATGGCGAATCGAACGAGGTGGCGGGGGTCTACAAAGATCTTCCGAGCAACATGATCCTCTCGCAGGCGGAATTGTTTACCGATCTGGGCGACGAATGCCTGACCGACTACAGCGAATGGAGCTACCCCTATCTGATCAAACTCCATCCGGGCACCTCGCCGGAGGATTTCGAGGCGGCGGCCCGCGAACAGCTCCTGCAGTGGATGCAGCAGGACCTGCAGTCGGAGATCGAGGCGTTGCGCAACAACGGGGACGGCGAGGTCGACGCGGCCCGGATCGCCGAACTGGAGCGGGGCAAAGAGCAGTGGATGGCCCGCAACAGTTATGGCGTCGTCCCTTTGACCGACCTCTATTTCTCGAAACGGATCTCCACGTCGCAGTGTTGCGAACGCGGCTCGCTGCCGACGACCCTCTCGCTGCTGGCCATTGCCGTGCTGGTGGTGGTGCTGGCCTTTATCAACTTCGTGAACTTCTTCCTGGCGCTTGTGCCGGTGCGCATCCGGGTGGTCAACACCTATAAAGTCTTCGGGGCTCCCACCTCGTCGCTCCGCTGGAACTTCGTCTTCGAGGCGCTGGGGTTGGTGATGCTGTCGCTGCTGTGCAGCTGGTATCTGTCGTTCGTCCTGATGGAGACTACCTTCGCCAACTACGTCAACACCTCGATCGCCCTGACCCGCAACCTTCCGGTGGTGGCCCTGCAGATCGGCGTGGGTGGGGTGATGGCCGTTGCGGTCAGCCTGTGGCCCTCGTACTACATCACCTCGCTGCCCCCCGCCATGGTGGTCCGGGGGTCGTTCGGCTCCTCGAAGAGCGGGCAGCGGCTGCGTCTGACGCTGTTGGGGGCACAGCTCGTGATCTCTACGGCGCTGATCATCTGCACGGGTTTCATCCTGTTGCAGCACCGCTATATGATGAACTATGATATGGGCTTCGACAAACGCAACCTCCTGGCCGTGCAAAACGGCAAACTGTGGACGAAATACTCCGTCCTGCGCGAGAAATTGCTCGCCGATCCTCGGATCGAGGAGGTGACCGGAGCCTCGGGCAATTTCGTGTCGATGAACCGCATGGGCTGGGGCCGGAGCTACAAGGGCGAGGCCTTCAACAGTCAGATCTTCGTGGTGGCGTGGAACTTCCTGGATGTGATGCGGATCCCGATTGTCGCGGGCCGCGGCTTCCTGCAGAGCGACGAGCAGAAGGAGGAGGGCACGCTGCTCTTCAACCAGATGGCCCAGAAACGCTACGATATGGAGGAGGGCGTCTTCGGCGGCTTCACCGAGGAGGACAAGGTCGTCGGTTTCTTCCGCGATATCAACTATCGCCCGCTGCAATACGGCATCGATCCCTTCGCCTTCTACATCATGCCCCGCCAGATGCGCGAGAACGGCGTCTGGCCATTGAATAACCTCTACATCCGCAGGGCCGAGGGGTCCGACGCCGAGGCGGTGGCGGCGTATGTGCGGCAGTGCGTGACCGAGCTTCTGCCCGACGTGAAACCGGGCGAGGTCAGGATCGACGACTACGATACCGAACTGTCGAACAACTACGTCAAGGAGCGCAGACTGTCGGTTATCATGGGTACGTTCACGATGCTTTCGGTCGTGATCGCGCTGATGGGCGTCTTTGGGATCGTGCTGTTCGAGACGCAGCACCGCCGCCGCGAAATCGCCATCCGCAAGGTGATGGGGGCGACGACGGCCGAGATCCTGAAGATGCTCAACCGCCGCTATCTGGCCGTTACCGGGGTCTGCTTCGCCGTGGCTGTGCCGCTTGCGGTCTGGATGGTGGCCCGCTGGCTGGAGGGCTTCGCCTACCGCACGCCGATGGTCTGGTGGATCTTCGCGGCGGCTCTGGCGATCGTCGCCGGCATCACCGTGCTGACCGTCACCCTCCGCTCGTGGCATACGGCCAACGAAAACCCTGCAAATACCGTGAAAGGAGAATAAATAAAAAACAAAAAGCGATATGGATATTAAAATCGAAAAGAAAAAGGGCTGGAAAGCCCTGCTGACCACCAAGAAAGGTCTGCCCTGGTTGGGCGGCGCGCTGTTCGTCGTCTTTGTATTGTGGCTTCTGCTGCGCGACAACTCCTCCACCCTGAGGGTCGATGCCCGCACGATCTCCATCAGCGAGGCGGTTCGCGGCGAATTCAACGATTTCGTGCGGGTTACGGGCCAGGTGCAGCCCATCACCACGGTGCAGCTGAGTCCGCTGGAGGCCGGCATCGTCGACCGTCTGGTGGTCGAGGAAGGCACGTCGGTCCGCAAGGGCGATGTGCTGGTGGAGTTGAGCAATACGGGGCTGACGCTCGAGATTCTCAACAGCGAGGCCGAGCTGGCCGAGAAGCAGAACATCCTGCGCAATACGATGATTTCGATGGAGCAGGAGAAACTCTCCCTGCGTCAGGACAAGGCGCAGCTGGACCTCGACGTGGCCCGCAAGCGCCGTGCCTGGGAGCAGCAGGACGAACTCTACAAAAACCGCCTCGTCCCGCGCGAGGAGTGGCTCCAGGCCAAGGAGGACTACGAGCTGGCCGACAAGAAACGCGAGCTCAATGTCCAGCGTCAGCGGCAGGATTCGCTCTACCGTTCGGTGCAGGTCGAGCAGATGGAGGACAACCTCGACAACATGCGCCGCAACATGCAGCTGATCCGCGAGCGCATCGGCAACCTCCAGGTGAAATCGCCCATCGACGGCGAGGTCGGCCTGCTGGATGTCGTGCTGGGACAGTCGGTCACGACCGGACAGAAGATCGGACAGATTAACGACCTGTCGGATTTCAAGATCGAGGCGCAGATCGACGAGAGCTATATCGACCGTGTCCGGGCCGGTTTGGAGGCGACGTTCGACCGTCAGGGCAATGGCTACACGGTGCGTCTGCGCAAGGTCTATCCCGAGGTGCGCAGCGGCCAGTTCCGGGCCGATTTCAACTTCACGGGCGAGCGCCCCGACAACATCCGCAGCGGTCAGACCTATTACCTCCATCTGCAGCTGGGACAGCCGACCGAGGCAATTATTATCCCGCGCGGTTCGTTCTACCAGCGCACGGGCGGCTCGTGGATCTACGTGGTGACTCCCGAGGGGGACAAGGCCTACAAACGGTCGATCCGCATCGGCCGTCAGAATCCGCAGTATTACGAGGTTCTGGAGGGTCTGCAGCCCGGCGAACGGGTCATCGTCTCGGGTTACGAGAACTACGGCGACAACGACGTGCTGGTCCTGAACAAATAGGAGAATAACAGAACGAGAAAAATAATAATGTCATGAAAAACCTCGATTTCAGATCCTATCTCAACTTCCTGAAGCGCAACAAGCGCTACACGGCCATCAATCTTTTCGGCCTCTCGCTGTCGCTGGCCTTCGTGATCCTGATCGGCCACTACGTGCTGCACGAGACCTCTTTCGATACGCAGCACCCCGATGCCGACCGCATCTACATCGTCCATTCGGAGCGCACGGGCGGTTCGGGCTATTACTTGCAGAAATACCTGCGCGACCGTTATCCCGAGATCGAATCCACGTGCGCCCTCTCGCCCTCGGGGCAGTGTACGTCGGGGTCCGTGCGGGTGGAGTTCGAGCAGAACAGGCATATGGGGAGTATCCTTTATGCCGACTCCACGTTCTTCGACTTTTTCGGTTTCAAGGTCCTGAAAGGCGACCGCGAGCGGCTTCTGGAGACCCGCAACGAGGTCGTGCTCTCCGAAAGTTTCGCCCGTCAGCTCTTCGGCTCGCTGGATCCTGTGGGTATTACGCTGAAATTTCCCGAGTGGGAACGGGAGTATACGGTCAGCGGCGTTATGGAGAATATCGACCGCTCGGTGCTTCCCTATACCGATATGGTGATGCGCGCCGAGCGTATGGTGGAGATGAACGGTTCCAACGACGAGTCGATGAGCAACGCTGCCGGTGCGATAACCTTTGTCAAGGTGCGCCGGGGGGCCGATCTGCTCTCCAAACGGGAGGATATGCTGGCCTTCTTCAAGGAGATCTGGTGGATCTATGCCCGGGGCGGCAATAACGAGGTTATTCTGACTCCGTTGAAGGATGCCTATTTCCATCTGCCGGCCCAGTGGATCCGGGTGTGTTCGGGCAATTGGAACTATGTCCTGATCCTGTTGATCGTGGGCGCGGTGATCCTCTTCTTCGCGGTGCTGAACTACATCAACCTGACCGTGGCGCAGACGGGTTTCCGGGCCAAGGAGATGGCGGCGCGCCGGCTGCTGGGGGCCTCGCAGGGGACGATCTTCCTGAAACTGATCCTCGAGTCGGTCCTCTTCACGATGCTGGCGCTGCTGGTGTCGCTGTGGCTGGCGGTGGTGCTGCTGGAGCCGGCCGAGTTCTTCATGAGGATCCCCTTCGATCTGCGCGAGGACCTGACGTGGACGAACGTCGGCGTGATGCTCGGATTCCTGTTGCTGCTGGGCACCGTGACGGGTATCGCGCCGGCGATGATGCTCTCGCGCTTCAAGCCGATCGATGTCGTGCGCGGCACCTTCCGCCGCAAGAGCAAGATGGTCTACAGCCGTGTGCTGATCGCCGTGCAGAACGTCATCACGATCGTGATGCTGACGGCGGCGCTGACCATCTGGCTGCAGATCCGCTTCCTGGTCCATGCGCCTCTGGGCTACAACACCGAGGATATCGTCGATATGGACAACTCGGGTTTCCATGATTACCAGCAGCTGGTGCGTTATCGCGACGAACTGCTGCGCCACCCCGAGATCGAGGCGGTCGGTTTGGGTGAGGGCACGCCCCAGCACTCCAACAACAACACGATGGCGCGCGGCAAGGATGCCCAGGTGTCGTTCCAGGTAATCAGAGGCGACTCGGCCTATTTCCGCATCCTCGGCTTCGAAAAGATCGTCGACTACGGCGGTCAGAACTATTATCTCAATGAGTATGCCCTGCGTGAGCTGGGGCTTGAACTCGGTGTCGCGAATTTCAAGATGGGGGACAATATGGAGCTGGATATTCAGGTCAGCGGCGTCTATCGCGATTTCCAGTTCAATACGGCGCTCGACGGACCTACTTCGGCCCTGCTTCGCAACTGCGGCGAGTTCAATGCCAGCGATCCGCAGATCTATCCCTGGAATCTGGTGATCAAGACCTGCTCCGACCACGAAGCGGCCTACCGTGTCCTGCGCGAGGTCTACAGCGAGGTGACGGGCGGCGAAATCTTCCCGTCGAGCGCCTATATCAGCGACAAGGTGTCCTGGGCCTACGAACCGCAGCGCCGTATCCTGCAATTGGTGCTGCTCTTTACGCTGGTGGCCATGCTGATCTCCTCCCTGGGACTTATCGCCATGTCGACCTATTACATCCGCCAGAAGGAGCAGGAGGTGGCCGTGCGCAAGGTCTTCGGTTCGACCTCGGCGGAGGCGCTGGGACGCCTGCTGGGCGGCTTCATCCGCACGGTCGGCGTCGCCTTTGCGGTGGCGATTCCGGTGGCGTGGTATCTGATGCGCGAGTGGCTCAACGGATACAGCGTCCGCATCCCGCTGTCGTGGTGGATCTTTGCCCTGGCGGGCGGTTTCACGCTGCTGGTGGCTGTGGGTACGGTCCTGCGGTTGAGCCTGAAGGCCGCGCATGCCGATCCCGTGCAAAGCATGAATCAAAACAAATAACGAACCCTGCGAATAACGGATATGAAGATCGCTTTTAGAAACTTCCTTACGACGCTGCGCCGTTACAGGATCTCTTCGCTGCTGAATATCTTCGGTCTGGCGATGGCTTTCACGGCCTGCTATATCATCACGGCCCGCGTGTGGCGCGACGTGACGTGGAACGATGCCTTCACCGACGCCGACCGTACGATGCTTGCGACGGCGGGCACGCTCTTCGGCGACGACACCTCGGGGCTGGTGTTGAAGCCCTGGATGCCGCGCCCGACGTTGGAGCGGGTGTTGTCCGAGTCGGCCGAGGTGGAGGCTTATGCCGCCGTGACGGAGGATTGGCGCGGCATGTCGCAGGAGGCGTCGGTGTGGGTGCGCCGTCAGCGGTCGCTTGAACCCGAACGCTTCGTCCTGAAGCGCAGCACGGCCTTTTTGGTCTCGCCCGGACTGCTGGAGCTCCTGCCGTTCCGCGCCGTGGCGGGCGACCTGAACCGCATGGCCGAACCCCGCACCGTCATTCTGGCCCGCAGCGAGGCCGAACGGTTGGGTGTCGAGGTCGGTGCGCTGCTCTGCATGGGCGAGATCGAGCGCGGCGAGGAGGACGAGGTGGTCGCCATATTCGAGGATCTGCCCGAGAACGGCTACTATCGTTCGATGAAGCACCTGCGCAACATCGGCGAGACCTATATGCAGGATGCCAACCAGTGGACCACCTTCTACTTCCTGCGCCTGGCCGCCGGTGCCGACAGCCGGCGACTCTCCGAACGGCTGGATGCGGTCGACCTCCAGGTGCGGCACAGCGACCGGAAGGCCGGTTACCGCCTGCTTCCCGTCCGCAGCCTCCGCTTCCATCCGCAACTCGACTGGGTGGGCGAGAAGATCGGCCGCAGCACGATGCTGACCTTAATCGGTGTCGCCCTGGCCATCATCCTGATCGCTTTGATCAACTTCATCAACTTCTTTATAGCCTTGTTGCCCGTACGTCTGCGCGCCGTGAACGTCTTTAAGGTTTTCGGCGCGCCGACAAGGGCCTTGCGGATGAGTTTTCTGGTCGAGGCGGTAGGTTTTGTCGTGCTGGCGCTCATCGTGGCCCTCTATGCCACGATCCTGCTGATGGACATGCCGACCGACGAAATCTTCTCGGTGCCGGTCGAGGTGTGGAAAAACCCGGTGCCGACGCTGATCGTCTGCGGCATCTCGGTGGTGGCGGTTTTGGCCGCCGCGCTGTGGCCCGCGTACTACATCACCTCGTTCCCGCCCGCCCTGGCCGCCCGCGGATTTGCCGGCACGCCGCGCGGACGCCGGCTGCGTACGGGGTTGATCGGCGTGCAGTTTGTCATTGCGCAGGTGTTGATCTCGATGACGTTGGTCATGTGGTCGCAGTACCGCTATATGCGCACCGCGGACAAGGGCTTCGAGACCTCCTCGCTGCTGGTCGCCTCGCTGCCGCTGTCGGTGTGCGACGTGCCGGGCCGGCAACAGCTCTCCGCCGCGCTCGAACGCGAACCCGGCGTGCAGCAGGTCGGCTTCGCCTTCGAGATGCTTCCCGTCGCCCACGGCAACTGGAATCAGGGCTGCGAGCTGTCCAATGGCGAGAAGGCCTATTTCGCGCAGATCAACTGCGACGAGGGTCTGGTGCGCACGCTGGGCCTGCGCGTGACCGAGGGCCGCGATTTCCGTACTTCGGACCTTTTGATGAACGACAGCAATGGATATAAGAACCTGATTATAAACCGCACGGCACAGTTGGAGTACGGTTTGGGCGCCGATTCGATCATCCCCTTGCTGCAGGCGCGCGTGTGCGGTGTGGTGGAGGATTTCACCTACTGCTCGATGCACTTCGCCTCCCGCCCCCTGATCTTCAGCCCCACGGACTGGTACTGCCCCGTGCTCTACCTCCGCATCCACCCGGCCGCCGATCCGGACCGCATCCGCCGGACGCTGGCGCAGGCCGCACACGAGATCCACCCCGCGGTGACCCCCGACGAGATCACCCTCCGCTTCTTCGACGAGGCCCAGGCGCGGGTCTACCGCGAGGACCGTAATGCGGCGCTGACGGTGTCGTTATTTTCCCTGCTGGCGATCGTCATCGCCTTGATGGGCGTCTTCGGTTTAGTGCTCTTCGAGATGCGCCGGCGCCGCAAGGAGATTGCGCTGCGCCGCGTGATGGGAGCCACGAGCGGGGAGATCCTTTTGATGATCAACCGCCGTTATTTAGCGATCGTGTCGGTCTGCGCCCTCTTGTCGCTGCCCGTGTCGCTGTGGATGGCCGAGCGCTGGTTGTCGACCTTCGCCTGCCGTGCGGGCGGCGTGGGGCTCTGCATAGTCGGAGCCTTTGCGGTGACGGCGGCGGTGACGACCGTGACGGTGACCCTGCGTGCCCGCAGCGCGGCGAACGAAAACCCCGCCGAGGCCGTCAAATCCGAACACTGACAATACACTGACAATCCGAACGACCTATGGAAAATCTGAACTTCGCACTTCGTTATCTTCGCGCCCTGAGGGGCGGCGGCGTGACGCGGATCATATCCCTCTCGCTGGGTCTGGCCGTGGGGCTGCTGCTCTTCTCCTATGTGAACTACAAGTTCTCGGTGAACCGCTGCATTCGCGACAATGACCGGATCTACCAGTTCTGGACATACCGCAGCACCCCGCAGGGCGGTTACGGAGATATGCTCTACGGACCCGTGGCGCCGACGCTGATGGCGCAGGTGCCGCAGGTGGAGTGCGCCACGCGCATGAGGCCCCTTCACCCCACCTTCGAACGCCACGGCCACTGTTTCGAGAGTCTGATGCTGCTGGCCGACACCTGCTTTTTCGACCTCTTCGGCTTTCGTGTTGAGCAGGGCGACCCCCACCGCGTGCTGACCGATCCGTCGCAGGTGATGATATCCCGGTCGATGGCCCGCCGCATCTTCGGGAGCGTCGATCCCGTCGGCAAACTCCTGATAACGGGGAGCGATTCGCTTACCGTCGGGGGCATCTTCGCCGATCTGGATCAGAACCAGCAGCTGGGCCAGGTGGAATTCCTGCGCTCGTTCCGCTATGCCGAGCAGCGCTACCATGCGGACCGCTGGAACGGCGGCGACAGCTATTGGACCTTTCTCAAACTGCGCCCCGGGGCCTCGGTCGACCGGGCCGCCGAGGTGTGGCAGCGCTATACGCAGACCAACCCCGAACTGGTCAGGGATGAACGCGAATGGGGAATGAAGTGGTGTTTCGTGCCGATTGTCGATTCGCCTTTTGTCGGGTCAGGTATGCGGCTGGTGGCGTGGCTTCTGTTTGCGCTGGGCCTCGTGACGGTGACCGTATCGGCACTCAACTACGTGCTGATCAGCGTCTCGGCACTCTCCGAACGGGCCGGGACGGTGGCGATGCTGAAGGTCAACGGTGCCCGTGCGCGCGACATCCGCGCGATCTTCTGCTGGGAGACGGCGGTGCTCATGGGGGTGTCGCTCCTGGCGGCGGTCTTCCTTCTGGTCTCGATGCAGGATCACATCTACGCCGCCACGCACATCTCGATGCTCGACCTCTTCGCGCCGCGTTACCTGTGGGTGGCGGCGGCGGTCTGCGCGGCGCTCTTTGCGCTGACGGCCCCGATTCCCGCGCGGGTCCTTGCGGCGGTTCCGGTGGCGATCGCCTTCCGCGGTGCGGTCGATACGCGCCGGCGCTGGAAACTCGCGCTGCTGGCCGTCGAACTGTTTGCCGTGGCGCTGACCCTTTCGCTGCAGATCGTCTCGGCCCTGCAGTTCCACCGCCTGCGCAACGGCGACCTGGGTTACGATACCGAACGTCTGGTCGTCGTCAAGCTCGCGGGCTTGCGCAACAATATAGCGTCGGTCTGCGCCTCGATCGAGTCGCTGCCCTTCGTCGAGGCGGCGGGCGTGTCGTGGTTGAACCCCGTCTACGGCTACTCGGGCCAGCCGTGCTACGATCAGAACACCGGTGAATTGCTCTTCAGTGCGCGGATCGAGCTTTGCGACGAGCGGTTCATCCCCGCGATGGGGATACGCATGGTTGCGGGCCGCAATTTCACGGCGACCGACAACGCCTCGCGCGCCATCGTCAACGAGACCTACTGCCGGATGCGCGACTGGAAGCCCGAGGAGGCTGTCGGGCGCGAGATCTACGACGGGATGGACCGCTATACGGTCGTAGGCGTGATGGGCGACTACCGCACGGTCGTTTCGACGGGCGAGGTCGAGCCGATAGTGCTGCACCCCATGTCGCTTTTCTTCGCCGCGTCGATGCAGGCGACCTACCATGTCATGATCCGCCTGCAGGAGTTCTCGACCGAGAATTTCGAGGCCCTGGGCGAGAAACTGTACGAATTCGAATCGCCCGACAACCGGGAGATCCGCCGCTTCGACGAGCTTCTCTCGGCCGAACTGTCCGACATCCGCGGATACCGCGACATCGTCCTCGCCGTCAGCCTCATCGCGCTGCTGGTGGTCTTCACGGGCCTGACCGGTTTCCTCAACGACGAAATCCGCCACCGGCGCCGCGAGGTGGCCATCCGCAAGGTCTGCGGCGCCTCGGTCGGGGATGTGCAGCGGCTTCTGTCGTCCGATTTGCTGTGCGTGGCCCTGCCCGCCGTGACGCTGGGGGCCGTGGCGGGCCGTTACGGTTCGGAGTTCATTGTCGAGAACTTTGTCGATCGCGTGGTGTTGCATTGGTGGCTCTTTGCGCTGGCTGCGGCGGTCGTGCTGGGCTTTTCGGTCGGAGTCCACTGCCTGCGCACGCGCCGCACGGCCCTGTCCAATCCACTGGAGATCATCCGCGACGATCTGAATGAATAGAAAACAGAGACAACTTAAATAAAAAATACAAAAATCACAAAAAACATCTGTATTATGGAAGCAATGTTAAAAGTAAACGGCCTCAAGAAGGTCTTCCGCACCGAGGAGATCGAAACCATCGCCCTGAACGGTGTGTCGTTCGAAGTCAACACCGGCGAATTCGTCGCCATCATGGGTCCCTCGGGTTGCGGCAAATCCACGCTGCTGAATATCCTCGGCCTGCTGGACAACCCCACCGACGGCAGCTATGTGCTGTTGGACAAGGAGGTGGCGGGTCTCAAGGAGCGCGACCGCACGATCTTCCGCAAGGGCAATATCGGTTTCGTCTTCCAGTCGTTCAACCTGATCGACGAACTTTGCGTCTATGAGAACATCGAATTGCCGCTGATCTACCTGGGCGTGAAGCCTGCCGAGCGCAAACGCCGGGTCAACGAGATTATGGAGCGGATGAACATCAGCCATCGTGCGGGCCACTTCCCGCAGCAGCTCTCCGGCGGTCAGCAGCAGCGCGTGGCCATTGCCCGTGCCGTGGTGTCGAACCCCAAGCTGATCCTCGCCGATGAGCCTACGGGTAACCTCGACTCGAAGAACGGCCGCGAGGTGATGGAGCTGTTGTCGGAGTTGAACCGCGAGGGCACCACCATCATTATGGTGACCCACTCGCAGCACGATTCGACCTATGCCCACCGTGTGCTTCACCTCTTCGACGGTGAACTGGTGAAGGACCTGACCAACAAGATGTAATCCGGCCGGCCGTGGTAGGGGAGGACTCTGTCCTCCCTTAAGACCGTGCGGACCGCCCCGAATCGTTCGCTTGTGTTGTCAGCGTAGATTTTAGTGTTTATTTCGGAGGCGGTCCGCTTCGTCTTTTGCCTGGCGGTCGTCGGACGGTTGTCTTGTTGCTATCGGAAGCCGTTTTTTTATTCCCGTTTGTCTCTGTGCGGCTCCTGCCGGTCGTTCCAGATCTTCCAGGCCGCCTCGGCCTGCAGGCGGAACATCCGCTCGCCGTTGGAGATCCGCGCGCCGCGCTGGCGGCCGAAATCCAGAAACTCCGTCACGGGCGGGTTGTAGACCAGATCGAAGAGACAGTGCGCCGGCGAGACATAGGCATAGGGAATCCGCGGCGACGTATCGGTCGCAGGCCACGTCCCCAGGGGGGTGGCGTTGATGATCAGATGCGATTCGGCCACCACGTCGCAGGGCAGGTTGTCATAGGTGTAGTTGCCCCGCAGCGGCGACCGCGACACCAGATCGTAGGCGATTCCCCGCTCGGCCAGCACATATTGCACGGCCTGCGATGCACCGCCCGTGCCCAGTACCAGCGCGCGGTCGGGCTGAAACGCCCCCAGGAACTCCCCGAGTGCGCCGCGCAGCCCCGTGACGTCCGTATTGAAACCCTCCAAACGTCCCTCCCGGCGCCGGATGCAGTTCACGGCGCCGATAGCCGCCGCCTCGTCGCTCAGCCAGTCCAGACGGCCGATCACCGTGCGTTTGTAAGGGATCGTGACATTCAGCCCGCAAAGGTCGGGACGGGAGGCCAGCAGCTCGTCCAACGCGTCGATCGACTCGAGATCGAAGAGTTCGTAACGGCAATCCGCAAGTCCCTCCTGCCGGAATTTCTGCCCGAAGTAGCGGGCCGAGTTCGAGTGGGCCACCGGGTGCCCGATCAATCCGAAGCTGCGCATCTTATGCCCGGTTAATCCGTTTGCCGATCCATTCGATCCCCCAGATCAGGAGGAATCCCGCCACGCAGAGCGCGACGGCTGCCCCCACCTGGGGATCGCCCGCAAAGTGTCCCGGGGTCACATTCCGCTCGACGGCTTCGCTGACGGCCTCTTTCCACGGCCACACCTTGTTCAGCGAGCCCAGCATAAAGCCCATCAGCAGCGCCACCGTCACATCGTGCCAGCGCTTCAGCAGCCACGACAGCAGGTGCGAAAACGAGACGATTCCCACCACGGCCCCCGCGCCGAACAGGGCGATGGTCTTGAGCCGCAGGTTGCCGATCGCCTCCATCATAAAGGCGTATTTGCCCAAAAGCAGCAGGATAAAGGCCCCCGAGATTCCGGGCAGAATCATGGCGCAGATGGCCACGGCGCCCGTCAGGAAGATAAACCACCCCTCGGTGGGGGTCTGTGCGGGTGTGGCCACGGTGATCCACCACGCCAAAGCGCCGCCCGTGAGCAACGCCGCCGCACTGGCGAGCGACCACCGCCCGATTTCGCGGCCCACCAAGATGGCCGAGGCGATGATCAGGCCGAAAAAGAACGACCAGATGGCGACGGGCTCATGTTCCAGCAGCCACGTCATCACCCGCGCGAGCGAGAGGAAGGCCACCCCGATACCGGCGAAGACGGCGGCCAGGAAATTGCCGTTCACCTGGCGCCACAGCGCGCCGAACCGGCCGCTGAACAGCAGCCGCAGGGCCTGCGCGTCGATGCTGCGGATCGAGTCCAGCAGCTCCTCGTAGATGCCCGATATAAAGGCGATCGTGCCGCCCGAGACGCCCGGGACGACGTCGGCCATTCCCATCGCGCAACCCTTCAGGGCGAGTATGATGTAATCTTTGCGGTTTCTCATAATCGGTTGTCTGTTAATCGTTTTTCGGTGCCGCGAGCAGCGGTTCGCCCGACTGCTTCCAGTCCGAGAGCAGGGCTATTGCCCGGTCTAAAGCGGGGTTCATCGTCCGGTTGATATAGCGGTATGCGGCATCGGGGTCGTAGAGCGCCTGCACCGCCTCCACGCCGAACCGGCGGGTGATGAATCCTTCGGCTTCGTGCCACGTCGTGTCGGCAAACTCCATCCCCTGCGCGGCGAGCCGTCGCTGCAAAAGCGGAAGCATATCGGCAGGCAGCCGGAAGTCGCGCTCGAACGCCTCGTAGTCGGGATGGGCGGCGGCCAGAGAGTCGCAGCGGTCGAGCACCTCGACCAGAATCTCTTCGGACAAAGCCCTGAACGGCCGGACCTTGCGCAATTCGCGCGGCAGCCACGCCGTATCGGCCTCGACGGTGACGTCGGGTGTGATGCCTCCGCCGCCGTAGACCGTGCGACCCGATTTCAGGGTGCGGTAGCGGGGCCGTGCCGCGGTGTCGGCCGCTGTGGAATCGGCCGCCGTGCGGGAGAACCGGCCGGCATGCGCATCGTAATAAGCCTGGCGGTCGCCCGGGTGATAGGGGCGCTGGATGACCCGTCCCGAGGGGGTGTGATAGCGGGCGATGGTCAGCCAGACGGCCGAACTGTCGGGCAGATAGATCTGTTTCTGTACCAATCCCTTGCCGTAACTCGGACGGCCCACCACCACGGCGCGGTCGTGATCCTGCAACGCCCCGGCCACAATCTCGCTGGCCGATGCCGACGACTCGTCGACAAGCACCACGACCGGCTCTTTTCGTACGGGTCCCCGGCCGTGTGTCTCGTGGTCCTGCCTGGGGTGGTTCGCTCCTTCGATCGAGACCACGAGCGATTGATGCGGAAGCAGCTGGCTTACGACACCGATGGCCGCGCGGAGCAGTCCGCCGCCGTTGCCCTGCAGATCCAGAACCAGCCCCTCGGTCTTGCCGACGGTTTTCAGCGCTTCGGCCAGCTCCTCGGCCGTGCGGTCGCTGAACGAGCTGATCTTCACGTAACCGATCCCCTCCGCAGGACGATAGGCCACATCGACGGTCGGCAGTTCGATGCGGTCGCGGACCAAAGTCTTGTGCAACGTTTCCGCGTGCCTGGGCCGCACGACCTCCACACGGACCGCCGTGCCGACCTCGCCGCTCAACAGCGGACGGATCGAGTCCAGCGCCAGCCCCGCCACATCCCGGCCGTCGATCCGGACGATCCGGTCGCCCGCGCGAAGTCCCGACCGCAGGGCCGGTGTCGCGGGCAGAACCTGCGTGATGACCGCCGTGTCGCGCAGCTGCGTGTAACGGATCCCTACACCGCCGAACGATCCGTGAAGCCGCTCCTGGGCTGCCGCCATCTCTTTGGGCGTCAGATAATTGGAATGCGGATCGAGCCGGAAGAGCATGGCCCGGATGGCTGCGGTGACCAACGAGTCGGGGTCGATCGGATCAACATAGGAGGAGTAGAGCTGCGTCTGGAAGCGGTTCATCTTGGCGATGGCCCGTAACGAGCCGGGCAGCGACTGTTGCGCCGGGGCGATCCCGACGGCGAACAGTGCGCAGAGCGACAAAACAAGGCGGCGAATCATCATGGCTGGTCTGCGTAAGCGTGGCGGTATGCGCAAAGTTTTTGCCATCGGCCGCGGGTGAAATCGGGAATTTCGACCGGTGCGGAGCCGTTTTCGATTGATCGGGCGGTCAGCGGTGCCAGGCAGCACCACTCGGCCAGATCGTAGACATCCATATCGAGCGGCAGCCCGTGACGCAGACAGTAGACCAAACGGTAGTCCATCACGAAATTCATCGCCCGCGTACCGCAAACGGCCTCGGCCCGGGCTCCCGTCTCGCGAAGGATCGGGTGGGTGTACTGCTCCACCAACCGGGCCTGCTCCTCGGCCGAAAGGAACTCCTTGCCCTCGGGCGCGAAGGCGTAACCTTCGACGGGATATTTGTTGGCGAATCCGCGTGTCCCCGTCAGCTGATACATCCGCGAGTAGGGCCGCGGATTCATTACATCGTGCTGAATATGAATCGTTTTTCCGCGTGCGGTTCGGATCATGGTCATCGTGTGGTCTCCGTTGGCGAAGTGTTCGGGACGCACGACCCCGGCCTCGCGGCACGCCTCGTAACCCGTCACCGCCAGCGTGTCCATGGCCACCAGAGTCGTCATGCGGTCGCCGCGGTGCATGTTCAGCAGCTGGCAGATGGCCCCCATGCTGTGCGTGGCATAGATATCGCCGCGGTGCCGGCGGTTGTAGTCCAGCCGCCAAAGCCGCCGCCCCTCGCGCCAGTCGTCCGTCATCGGGTGGATGTAGGCCCCCTCGACGTGCAGGATCTCACCGAAAAGCCCCGCCTGGGCCATGTGGAGGGTGTTCAGTTCGAACCGGTCGTAGATGCAGTTCTCGAGCTGGATGCAGTGGCGGCGGGTCCGTTCCGCGGTGTCGATCAGCGCCCAGATCTCCTCCAGGGTCATGGCGGCGGGCACCTCGACGGCCACGTGTTTGCCCTGTTCCATGGCATAGAGCGCCATCGGCACATGGTGTTCCCAGTCGGTGGCGATATAGACCAGATCCACATCGTCGCGACGACACAGCGCCTGCCACGACGTCTCTTCGCCCCAATAGCCGGCCGCCTCCGCAAGTCCGTGTCTGCGAAGCGTCCGCTGTGCGGAGGCTATCCCTTCGGGCGCCACATCCGCCAATGCGACAACCCGCACGCCCTCCAGTTGCGCGAAGCGCTCCACGGCACTCGATCCCCGGATGCCGAGCCCGATAAATCCCACCCGCACCGTCGGAATCGGTTCCGCGGCAAAGGCGATCATATCCTCGCGCAAGGGCGTCTGCCCAGCCGTCGGGACAACAGTAGCTGCCGTATGGTTTATGTCGGTTGTGTTCACCGTATCAGCCGTTTCGGGACACTTATTTACTGCGGTTGGCGAGGTAGTCGACCAATGCGTCGAGGCCGACCTCCGTCTGTTCGCCCGTGGCCATATTCTTGACCGTCGCGCGACGCTCCTCCAGTTCGCGGCTGCCGATGATGACCACCTGCGGGATTCCCCGGCGGTTGGCATGTTCCATCTGTTTCTTCATCTTGCCCGCCTCGGGATAGATCTCGGCGGCCACGTCACGGTCGCGCAGGGCCAGCACCAGCGGCAGTATAGCACGTTCCTCGTCGGCCCCCAGGTTCGTGAACAGCACCTCGGTCGTGTGGGCCACTTCGGCGGGAAAGAGGTCCAGCCCCGTCATTACGTCGTAGATGCGGTCGGCACCGAACGAGATGCCGACGCCCGACGTGTCGGGCAGGCCGAAGATACCCGTCAGGTTGTCGTAACGGCCGCCGCCGCAGATCGATCCGATCGGATAATCCATCGCCTTGACCTCGAAGATGGCCCCCGTGTAATAATTCAGTCCGCGGGCCAGCGAAAGGTCTATCTCGACGGGCTGTCGGATCCCCATGGCCTCGGCATGGCGGAAGATCGTGCGCATCTCCCCGATACCCTCGACGCCGGTGGCCGACGCGCCGATCACGACCTCCAGCTGGGCGAGTTTCTCCTCGTTCGTGCCCGAAAGTTCCAGGATCGGTTGCAGTTTGGTGATGGCTTCGTCGTCGATCCCGCGCTCGCGGAGCTCCTCCTTGACGTTTTCCAGACCGATCTTCTCCAGTTTGTCGATCGCCACGGTAATGTCGACCATCTTGTCGGCGTGACCGATCGTTTCGGCGATACCGAAGAGGATCTTGCGGTTGTTCATCTTCAGCATCGTGCGGATGCCCAGTTTGCCGAAAACGCGCTCGACGATGGCCATCAGTTCGGCCTCGCAGAGCAGCGAGCGGGTGCCGATCACATCGACGTCGCACTGGTAGAACTCGCGGTAACGCCCCTTCTGCGGACGGTCGGCGCGCCATACGGGCTGAATCTGGTAACGCTTGAAGGGAAACGAGATCTCGTCGCGGTGCTGCACCACATAGCGGGCGAAGGGGACCGTGAGGTCGTAGCGCAACCCCTTTTCGCAGATTCTGGAGGCGGTGCGGACCTCGCTGTCGCCGAGTCCGGCGGCATAATCGCCCGAGTTGAGGATCTTGAAGAGCAGTTTGTCGCCTTCGTCGCCGTATTTGCCCAGCAACGTGGAGAGATTCTCCATCGAGGGGGTCTCGAGCGGCGCGAAGCCGAAGGTGCGGAAGACGCGGCGGATGGTTTCGAAGATATATTGGCGGCGCATCATCTCGGCGGGCGAGAAGTCGCGCGTGCCCTTGGGTATGGAGGGTTTCTGTGCCATTATTTGTCGGTGTTTTCGTTTTGGATAAAGGTCTCGATCTGTTCACAGATCTGTTGCATGCCCAGCTGGGTGGGATGACCGGCTTTCTTGTCGATCTCCTCGAGCTCGATGCAGGGGATGCCGTAATGCGCGCAGATCGTGCGGGTCGACTCGTCGATCTCCTCGCGCAGGCCGTCGTTCAGCAGGACATAGATCCGCGTGTTGGGATAGCGGGCCGTGAGGTCGTCTAACAGATAGGCTAACGCGGGGCGGTATGCGTACAGCTCCTCGCGCGTCCAGTCCCCGTAGCGGTATTCGCCTACGGGAGCGCCGGCCCACGAGTCGTTCGTGCCGCCGAAGACGAACAGGAGGTCGGGACTGCCCAGACGCGGCGCGCGGGTGATGAACGAACGGTCCGAATAGTCCTGGTGTACGTCGTTGCGCTTGTAGCCCGTGTAACAGACCGTCGCCCCCGAGAAGGAGTTGTTGACGCAGAGGCGGTAACCGTTGCGGCGCACGAAGAGCTGCCACCACGTCTGCCTCACGTCGCTCACATCCGTACGTTTTGCATCGAACTTCTTCCAGTACCACACTAAATTGCTGTCCGGTTCGACGAAGTTTTCGAAGGTCGAATACGAGTCGCCGAGGATCGAAACACCAACCCGTTGTGCCCGTGCCCCGAAACAGATGAACATCGCGAGCGCCAGAATCAAATATCGTCTCATTATACCAAAGTTTTAGGCCAGTAATTTCTTGTATTTGATGCGGTGGGGCTGCTGGTCGATTCCTTGCATCTTTTTCCACGCCTCGTACTCGCTGTACGAACCCTCGTAGAAGACCACCTTCGAGTCGCCCTCGAAGGCCAGAATGTGGGTGGCGATACGGTCGAGGAACCAGCGGTCGTGCGAGATGACGACGGCACAGCCGGCGAAGTGTTCCAGACCCTCCTCCAGCGCCCGCAGCGTGTTGACGTCGATATCGTTGGTCGGCTCGTCGAGCAGCAGGACATTGCCCTCCTCCTTCAGCGCCAGGGCCAGTTGCAGCCGGTTGCGTTCGCCGCCCGAGAGCATGCCGCACTTCTTCTCCTGGTCGGGCCCCGTGAAGTTGAAACGCGAGACATAGGCGCGGGCGTTGATCTGACGGTTGCCCAGCGTGATCAGCTCGCTGTTTTGCGAGATCACCTCGAAGACGCTCTTGTCGGGCTGGATCGACGAGTGCTGCTGGTCGACATAGGCCAGTTTTACGGTCGGACC
>CAZHMX010000017.1:0-24707 GCA_964533725.1 uncultured Alistipes sp.
CCCATGGCGGCGGTGCCTTCTCGGGCAAGGACTCGTCGAAGGTCGACCGCTCGGCTGCCTATGCCGCGCGTCATATCGCCAAGAATATGGTTGCCGCGGGGATTGCCGACGAAGTTCTGGTGCAGTTGAGTTATGCCATCGGTATCGCCGAGCCGCTCTCGATCTATGTCAACACCTACGGCACCAACCGCACGTCGCTCGACGAGGGTGAAATCGCCCGCCGTATCGGCCGGCTCTTCGACCTCCGTCCGGCCGCCATCGTGCGTCGCTTCGGACTGAAGAATCCCATCTTCGAGGCGACGGCCTCGTACGGCCATTTCGGCAACCGCCCTTATAAAGAGGTGGTCAAGGTCTGGGAGAACGGCCGGGAGATCGACCGCGAGGTCGAGTTCTTCGGCTGGGAGCGTCTCGATGCCATTCAGCAGCTCCGCGAAGCCTTTTCGCTGGAATAATAGGGTAGCGGCGGACCTGCGGACGGGGGCGAAGATCTTGTCGGCGTTGTGTGTGGGGTGAGCCCCTCCCGATATGCCGGCATGGCCCTTGGGCCGAACTCGGTTTTGCATCATCTTAAAGCGAGATTCCCCATAGCGTCGCATTGGCGATTGCTATGGGGAATCTCGTTGATCGGTCGGTCGTTTTCGTGTTACCGGAGCAGATATTCCAATGCGGCGCACCAGTCCTCGCCCGGGCGGGGGCAGTAGGTCTGAAAACCCAAAGCGCGACCGGCGGCCACGTTGTGTTCGCTGTCGTCGACAAAGAGGCTGCGTTCGGGAACGATGCCGGCGTCGGCGATCATATACTCGAAGATCGGGGCGTCGGGTTTGGCCAGGTGGAGATCGCACGAGGTGTAAAGCCGGTCGAAATAGTCGGCCAGATGCGATCCGTCGGCGGCAAAATGCGCTCCCGCCGCCATCGAGAGAATAAAGGGATTGGTATTGCTCAGGAGCATCAGCCGATACCGCTCGCGCAGCCGTCGCAACATCTCGAGCCGCCGGGGTTGCACGGGAGTGATGACGATGGCTTCGAGGGCCGCGGCGGCCTCCTGATGGGTAACCTTGCGGCCGCACATGGCGCCGAGCCGTTCGACGAACTCTGCCGGGGTGATGGTGCCTAATTCGAGGTCGAGGAAGAAATCGCGTTGGCGGTAGCGATCCAGCACCTGCTCGATCTTTTCGGCTCCTAAGGCTTTGAAGGCCCTTACCGAAGCGTCGTAGTCGAGATCGACGATGACGCCGCCAAAATCGAAAATTACGTTTTCAATCATAATCCGCTTGATAAAAGAGGGGGCGCACCGTGTCGCCCCCTCCCGTATTTGTTCTTTTTGTTTCCTGTCCGGCTTTTAGAAGTATTTGGCACGGAGGTCCTTAACGTTGGCCATCTGCTGGATGGCGACGAACGAACCCTGCTGCATCATCATACTTTCGGCCATAGCCTGCAGACGTACGCGCTCGGCCTCTTCGGTCTGGGTCTGCTCGGCGTCGGTAACGGTGTCTACCTGGAAGATAAAGAGGCCGTTGTTGCCCTTGACGGGGGCGGCCAATACGCCGGTCTCGGTGGTCGAGGCGATAGCGCCGATGACGCGAGGCTCGAAGCCCATCTTCTCGACATAGTACGAAGCGTAGTTTACATTCTCGAAGTTCTCCACCTCGGCCTCGAGACTTTGGGCTGCCTGCTCGAGGGTTGCGCCGGCCAGTTTGCCCTTCAGCTCATCGAATTTCTTGTCGCGGATGAGGATCGTGCGGATCTGTGCGGCCACCTTGTTTACGGGGGTGTACTCCTCGTCGTCGATCTCGGTGACGATGGCTACGACGTGGTTGTCGCCCAGGTTGAAGATCTGCGACACGGCGCCTTTCTTGGCGTCGGCGGCCCAGCGAACCACCTCACGCGAATTCTCCAGACCGCGAATCTCGCGCTCGCCCTGCATCAGGGTAGCCGTACGCGGGGTCATGGCGGCATTGGCGGCGGCCTCGTTGAACTTCTCGACCGAACCCTTGGCCTCGACGGCGAACAGGTTGGCCTTGTTGTGGATATCGCGACGCGTTGCGGTCGAAGGCTCGACATCGTAAACCAGCGAAGCCGTGCGATACTGCTTCACGGGTTTGCCGACCTTATATACCTGCATGATGTGGATGGTCTGACCGTAGGGGATCGTCACGACGTCACCCGTCTTGACACCCTCCAGCGGTTCGATGAAGGTCTCGTTGAAAGCCGAGTAGGGATAGACCACTTCGCGGCCGTTGCCCTCGCTGACCATGGCGAAATCCGCACCCGAACGCAGCACGGTTGCCAGACTGTCGGCCAGTTTCTGATCGTAGGGAACCACCATGTGACGAACGCCGATCGAGTCGGGAGCCACGCGGCTCTCTGCCACGCGGGTCACCGTCCAGACGTTGTTCTTCAGCGCCGGACCGTAGGTCTTGCCTTCGGTCAAAGCGGCAGCCTCCTCTTCACCCAGCTGGGCGGGCGTCGAGAAATGGTCGGCCAGCTCGCCGTTGCGGTTGGCATGTACGAAGGCCTTGATATCGTCGGCCTCGACGAACTGTGCGGCCTCGTCGCGCACCTTCTGCTCGAGAGCCAGCATATCGTCGTCCGTGGCGGTGATGTCGAATACTACATAGGAGATCGAGCGGTTGGGCAGCTGCTTGTACTTCTCTTTGTGGCTGTTGTAGTAGGCCTTGATCTCGCTGTCGCTCACCTTGTAGAGCGAGTCGGGCATCGTGTTGAAACGCTTCACGGCCCACTTGCCGCTGTAGTTCTTGTTGGCCGTGGCGACACCATGTGCCACCTCCAGGTCGTTGACATTCACGCCGCCGCGGACCAGTGCCATGTATTTGTTGACCTCGTGCTCCTGACGGGCCTGCTCCAGCAGCGTAGCCCACATGGCCGAGGCCTGCGGGTTGCTCGAAGCCTGGGCGAGGAACTGACGGACGGCCTCGACACTGAATACGCCCGAACGGTCGGCGAAGTAGCTGTAGAGCGTCTGGGTGGGAATGGCGCCGCTGATCATATCCGTGCGCTCGTTCTCCGAAACGGCGATACCCATCTTCTCGAAGCCCGGCCGCAGGGCGTACTTGTTGAACAGCTGCTGCCACGTGGCGTTCTCCAGCATGCTGAGCTGCTGCTCGTTGGACTCCTGTGCGCCGGCGTTGGCCTTTATTGCCTCGTACTCTTTCAGGTACTCGGTGTAGCGAATCTTCTCGCCATTGATTTCGCCCACTTTGGGGTCATTGTTCGAAAAACCCATTTCGGTCTTCAGCGAGAGGATGAACGCCAACAGAGCGAAAGCGATCACAGCCGTCAGAACTACACCGAACTTGGTTCGTAAAGTGTTTAAGCTTACCATATCAATTTTACTTTTTATTAGTTATCGAATTAAGCCCCCAAAGATAGTAATTTAATCCCGAAATCGGGCCGTTTCGATGGAAAAAAATGCACCTCGGGGCATATTTCTTTCGCTTTGCGGCTGCGGGGATGGGGTCGGGAGGGATAAAACCCGTTTTGTGCGATGTTTTTTCGGCGGGCGGGGCTGGCGACCGGAGTCAGCCGGTGCGGAGTTTGCGGTGCGGAGTCCGTCGTGACGGGGCAGCGCTTCGGGATGGCAACGATAACGGCAAAGACGGCGGCGACCTGGCGAACCGGGGCGGGCAGCCGCTACAGACACTTGACTTTGGCCAGTTCGATACGGGACCGCGTGGTGCGCAGGATGCGCAGCTGCATGCCGTCGAGGGTCAGGACCTCGCCGGCCGAGGGGATTCCCTCGTAACGATAGATGATATAGCCGGCCAGGGTGTCGTATTCGTCGCGTTCTTCGATGCCGAGGCCGTATTTTTCGTTCAGATAGTCGACCTCCAGGCGGCAGGAGAAGACCCATTCGCGGTCGCCGACCTCCTTTTCGATCAGGTCGGGGGTGTCGTGTTCGTCTTCGATCTCGCCGAAGATCTCCTCGAGCACATCCTCCAAAGAGATGATGCCGGCCGTGCCGCCGAACTCGTCGATCACCACGGCGACATTGCTTTTGTGGCGGATCAGATTCTGCAACAGCGCTTGCAGGGGCATGGTTTCGGGGACGCAGGTCACCTCCATCACCACCTCCTCGACGGTCTTGGGGGAGGTGAAGAGACTCTTCGAGTTGACGTAACCGATGATGTTGTCGATCGAGCCGCGCCAAACGAAGATACGCGTGTACATCGTCTCGACAAAGCGCTCGGTCAGCTGTTCGATCGAGCTGTCGTCCAGATCGATGGCCTCGACGTCGACCCGGGGCACCATGCAGTCGCGCACCCGCAGGTCGGCGAAGTCCAGGGCGTTCTGGAAGAGTTTGATTTCGTTCTCCGATTCGTGTTGCGGTTCGGTGTTGTTGGTGTCCAGCAGGCTGGCCAGATCCTCGTGGTCGAAGTCCCCGGACTGCGCCGAGGGGTTGACGCGCCGGCCCATTGCCCGCAGAATGCCGTGCGAAACCAGCGTGGTCAGCTTGGCGATGGGGTAGAGCAGCAGATAAAAGAGATAGATGGCGGGTGCGAAGGCCCGATAGTAGAAGTTGGGGTTGTTTTTGAAGATCGACTTGGGCAGGAACTCGGCCAAAAAGATGATCACGAGGGTCGAGACCACGGTCTCGACGATCACCGAGCCGTCGCGCGCGAAGTCCGTCCAGCCCAACAGTGCGGCCGCGGTGCGCAGCAGGATGCTCATATAGAGCGAGTAAATGACCAGTGCGATGTTGTTGCCCACCAAAATCGTCGTCAGATACTGCCCCGGATTGCGTCCGAAGACCTCGGCGATATGGTCGAACATACGGTTTTGCTTGCGGTCGATCTCCAGCCGCAGGCGGTTTTTGCTCGTGAAGGCGATCTCCATTCCGGAGAAGAAAGCCGAAAGCAACACACTGATAACTATTACAATAATGGTTGTCGTCATATACGTCGGCTGCTTGTCGGTTTACTTTTTGGCGGCTTCGCTCCGTTCGACCGGTTTCGCCGGCCCGGCTTGTTTAACCCCTTCGGCCGGTTGCTTCGTCCGCTTGCCCCGCTCTTTGGGTTCGACCCGTTCCGGTTGCCCGATCCGTTCCGTGTGTTCCGCCTGCTCGGGCGTGGCCTTCTCAAGCAGTGCCGGTTGGTCGTCCGGCGCTATGGCCTTGAACTTCTCGCCCTGCAACCGCTGCGGGGGCCTCTCGACCGCCCCGCTTTTTCTGATCCGCTGACGTGTGGCCGGTGTCGTTTGGCGTGTGGTCACGGGGGCTGCTTCACGCACGGATTCGGGAGCGGGCTGGCCTGCGGCCTGGCTGGCGGACTGACGGGTGGATTGCGCGGCAGGTTCGCCCTGTGCCGTGGAGTCGGAGGCGGTGCGGGGCAACTTCGAGACATCAACTTCCAGTTTTCCGTCGGGTTCGCGCGAATTGAGGAACGTGAAGTCCTCGTCGGTCTCGAAGCCGCTGACCATGAAGTCGTCGGCTCCCTTTTTGCGGACGATTCTCGAATCGACGTTTGAATAGACCTTGCCCGAACGCTGATCCCAGAAAATCTGCTGGGTATAGATGCGCGTGGAGTCGGGATCGTTCTTGATAATCACGACATTGCCGCGTGCCTCCCACAATTGGCGCTTTTCGTAGTTGATGCCGTAGTTGGCCGTCAGGACGGCATCGACGACATCTTCCGAATTCTTTTGATAGGTGGTGATCCTGATTCCCTTGCGGAATTCGCGATAGGGCTCCTGCGCCTCGGTATAGCCCTCGAGCAAGGGGGCCTGGAAGTGGAACGAACGGCGTCCGTTTTCCGACACTTTCAGATCCATTTGCTCGCAATATTCGGTCATCAGCAGTTCGTGCTTCGTCTTGTCGCTTTCGGCCGGCTCGCCGCACGCGGACAATAACAAGGCAGCACTTCCCACAGCGAGAAGTGCCACCTTGAATCTTGCGAAGTCTGTCGAACGGCTCATACCGTCTTGTGCGCCGACTAACGGAAACGTACCGTAACGACCTTGCCGCGGGCGGGTCCGCAGTCCACGGTGAACGAGTCACCCTGCTTGATGCCCTCCATAAAGAACTGCTCGTCGTTCGCACGCGGCCAGCCCTGACGGTAGGCGTTGCAGAGGTCGGTAGCCTGCTGTTTGAGGGCGGGATCCTCGAAACCGGCCTCGGCCTTCTTCATCTCGTCGTAAGCGGCCCAGTAAGCGCTGGCGCAACCGCCCGAAGCATAGCTCTGGGCAATGATGAAGTAGGCGAAGGGGCTTTCGGGGTTAATCTCGCGCAGCTGGTTGGCTACCTCGACGGCTGCCGAAACCTTCTTCTGTGCCAGCTCGACGATGGCCAGCTGCATCAACAGCTTCTCCTTGGCGGCACGGTCCTGCTCAACGGCCAGAGCCTCACGCAGGTAACCCGTAGCCTTGGCGAATTCGCCCTTGTCCTGGAATGCCTGTGCCAGGAAGCAGGCGGTGTTGCCGTCGGGCTTGGCCTTGTAGTAGCGCTCGGTTACATCGATAAAGAAGTCGCCCTTGCACTGTGCGCGGCCCAGCAGCGTTACGGCCTGACCCAGTACGTCCACATTGTCGGGGTTGGCGGCTACCTTCTTCTGCATCAGCGGCAACAGCGTGTCGCAGGTCGCTACGCCGCTCGTGCCGAGCAACGTCTCGAACTGGTCGCGGAACTCCGATTTCTCGGCCGGCACGTTGTCGAAGATCGACGACAGACGGTCGTATTCGGCGATGACCACCTCGGGATAGACCTCGTCGTCATCGTTCTGGTAAGCCTCGACCACCTTGCTGAAATAGAGGATCACCAACTCATAGATATTGTCGGTTTCAGCTTCGCGGGCAGCCTCGATGGCGTCGGTCATCACCTTGCGGATGCCGGCGTTGTCGTTCTTGCGGTAGATGGCATACTGCTTGGCCTTGCGCTCCAGAATATCGGCCTTGGCCTTCGGGGTTTTGCCGAAGTTGGCGGCGCGCAGGTCGAAGATGATCATCATCGAGTCCAGCGCTGCGTTTTGTGCGGCTTTGGTGGTGGCGCGGTTGAACTTCTGCTGGAAGATCTGCTCGCCACGCTGGTAGATGCTCTCGGCGGCCTCGGGGGCTTTGTCGAGGAGCTGTTTCAGATAACCCGAAGCACGGTTGAAGTCCTTGTTCTGGTAGGCCTCCTTCATGAACTGGTTAGCCAGCATGTTGGCCTCGCGGTCGGCGGCGTCGGCGCCCCATTTGGCAAATTTCGGATCGTCGAAATTCACCTGTGCCTGCGCGGAGAAGCCGATCAGCGCGGCCACTGCGCACATTAATAAATTCTTGATCTTCATATCGGTATTTTTTGGTTTTTATTTATTCGAATTTTTGACGGACAAACCAGTAGTCATCGCCGAAGAGCGAGAACCCGATGGTAAATTTCAGATAGTTCTGTTTGATCAGCCCGATGTTTTGCAGTCCCTGGGCGATTCGTTTGTCGTTGCCGCGGCCGCCGTATTCGATCCCCACGTTGATCGACGACATGCCGGCGAAACGGGTCGGTACGGCCACACCGAACGAGACGGTGTACTGGTTGACCTTCTGTCCTGCGAATGCCTGGTAATAACCGCCGTAGCTCACGCCTGCACGATAGGCCCAGCGCTTGTAGAAACGGCGGACATCGTTGGGGTTGGGCACCCACTGCACACCGGCGCGCAGGGTGCTCGTGTTGCGGTAGGTCAGGTCGAAACCGCCGGTGGTCTGTTCCGCACCGCCGTTGCGGCCGCCCCAGTTTTCGTACACGTAATCCAGACCCACCATCACCCGGGGCGTCTCGTAAATCAAACCCGTCGCAAAACGGTGGGGCAGAGCCACTTTGCCCTGCGTGGTCATATCCTCGACGATCGAACCCTGCACGTTGTTCAGGATCAGGCTGTGCTGGATCTCGGGTTTCAGATCGCCGCCCAGATCCCACGTGGCGCCGAAGGTCAGGATACGTTTCGTGGTGGCGATAAGTCCCAGCTGCATACCTAATTGCGCCTTGACGCGCGAGATGCTGTAGGTCGTCGTGCCGTACATCGCGGCATAGGAGCCTTCGCCCGTATAGGGGGTGATCGAGGTATTGAAATCGCGGTCGATATCGCCCCAGTAGTACTGTGCGGCCAGACCGATCGAGAGCCGTTTCCAGACTTTCCAGCCGATGCCGAGTTTCACCTCCGTGATATCGCCCTCGCCCGAATACCCGTAGCGTACGCGGCCCACGTCGCCCCAGACGGCGTCGCTCTCATCGATGCGGGTAATGCGGTATCCCACACTGCTGTAGGGGGCGATGCTGATGCCCAGTCCGAGGCCTTTGGTCAGCGGCAGCTGCAGGGCCACATTGCGGATGTTGAAGGTGTTGTAGGAGGTGCGTCCCGTCGATGCGTCGGCCCGTTTTTGCGAGATGTAGAAATTCTGGCCCTCCAGACCGAAGTCGAAGAGGACGGATTTGCGCATCGACATACTGTAGGCTGCGGGGTTGAGCGTATTGACGTAGGCGGCCGTACGGAGGGCCACACCCACACCGCCCATGGCGCGTGTAGCGGCCACACCCGGGGTGTTCAACTCGCCGATTCCGTACATCGAGTAGGGCGAGAAGGTATTTATACTGCTGGTCTGTGCCCGGAGCGCTGCCGGGAGGCTGAACGCAAGCAGTAAAAACAATGTTACGATCCTGTTTTTCACTTCAAATTATACGCTAAAATTCGATCCAATCCATACAAGACCAGATCGCGGTTTGCAAATATCGTATTTTTAATCCTTTTTACAAAGAATTTTGCCTCTCCACCGGTAAAAATTACGCGAATTTTTTGATTTTTTTGCCTCGAGGCCTCAATATGGCCTTCGATTTCCATCTGAAGACCCGTCATCACCCCCCGTTTGATGGCCTCTTCGGTTGTCCGTCCGGGGAGCGGCGAAGCCTCCTCCTCCCACCCCTCGGGACCCAGCAGCGGCAGGGCGGCCGTGTAGTCGTTCAGCGCCCGGAAACGCAGCCATGCACCGGGCGAGATGAACCCTCCGGCAAAACGGTGTCCCCCCTCCGGCAGCCGCTCCACGCGGTCGACGGTTACCGCCGTGCCGCAGTCGATGATCAGAAGATCCTCCCCGGGGTAGCAGCTCGCGGCCCCCACGGCAGCCGCCACCCGGTCGCGTCCCAGGGTCTCGGGCGTCAGGTAGCCGATCTCGATCGGCACGGGGGTCGCCGGGGTGAAACAGAGGGTCCGGATGCCCCGTTCCTCCAGCGCCGCGACCACCTCGCGGGCCTCGCCGCGGGTCGAGCTGACGATCGCCCGCTCGATCGGTTCGGGGCAGCCTTCCAGAAGCGACGGCGAGAAGTCGTCGGCCGTCGCCCGTGCGACGACCTCGCCCTGCCGCATTCGGGCAACCTTCACCGAGGTGTTTCCCATATCGACAATCAAGTGCGTCATTTTCTGTCTGTTACTATAATTTGCGCAATACCTCCACGGCTGCGGCTACATCTTTTACCCGTCTAACGGTCATTGCCAGCCGATTATTGTGCTGTTTGAGAACAAACCGCGAAGGATCGGCCGTTACGCGCCGCAGAAGATCCATGAAAGTGTCGCTTTTATAATATGGTGAATTGTCGTCGCCCACGAAGTGAACGATCATCAAACCGTTCTTCACCTTCACCCGTTCCATGCCCAGCCGAATGGCCTCCCAGCGCAGCCGCACCACGTTCAGCAGTTCACGTGCGGCCTCGGGCAGGGCGCCGAAGCGGTCGACCAGACGCGCTTCGAAGCCGCACAGCGCCGCCTCGTCGCGCAGGGCGTCCAGCTCGCGGTAGAGGCGCAGTTTCTCGGCCGTCTGACGCACGTAGCTGTCGGGCAGTTCGGCCTCGGCGTCGACATCGATCACGGCATCCTCCACGTAGCCCATCCGTCCGATGATCTCCTGTTCCTGTTCGGTCACCGGCACCTCCAGTCCCTCCTGGCGCAACTCTGCAATCGCCTCGCGCATAATCTTCTGATAGGTCTCGAAACCGATATCGGCGATAAAGCCCGACTGTTCGGCTCCGAGCAGGTTGCCCGCGCCGCGGATATCCAGATCCTGCATCGCGATGTTGAATCCCGACCCCAGGTCCGAGAACTCCTCGATGGCCCTCAGGCGGCGCCGGGCATCGGCGGTCAGCATCTCGTCGGGGGGCGAGAGCAGATAACAATAGGCCTTGCGGTCCGAACGGCCCACGCGGCCGCGCAACTGGTGCAGATCGCTCAAACCGTAGTTCTGTGCGCTGTTGATAATGATGGTGTTGGCGTTGGGAATATCGATGCCGTTTTCGACGATCGTGGTCGAGAGCAGCACGTCGAACTCGCCGTAGATGAAGTCCATCACCAATTTCTCCAATTTCTCGGCCTCCATCTTTCCGTGGCCCGTCTCCACCCGCGCTTTGGGGCAGAGTCGCTGGATCATCCCCTGCAGCGTCTGCAGATCCTCCACGCGGTTGTGGACGAAGTAGACCTGCCCGCCGCGCGCGAGCTCGAACTCCACGGCGTCGCGGATGATCTCCTCCGAGAAGACGTGCGACTCGGTGACGATGGGCTGGCGGTTGGGCGGCGGGGTGGAGATGACCGACAGATCGCGCGAGCCCATGAGCGAGAACTGCAGCGTGCGCGGGATGGGTGTCGCGGTCAGCGTCAGCGTGTCGACACTGACGGCCAGCTGGGTCAGTTTCTCCTTGGCGGCCACGCCGAATTTCTGTTCTTCGTCGATGATCAGAAGTCCCAGATCCTTGAATTTGATCCGCTTGCCCAGAATTTTGTGCGTGCCGATCAAAATGTCGATTTTGCCCGCCTCCAGGTCCGCCGCAATGGCCGACACCTCCTTGGCCGTACGCATGCGGTTGAGATACTCCACGCGGACGGGCATCTCGCGAAGGCGCGAGACAAACGAGCGGTAATGTTGCAGCGCCAGGATCGTCGTGGGCACCAGGACGGCCACCTGCTTGCCGTCCGAAGCCGCCTTGAAGGCTGCACGGATGGCCACCTCGGTCTTGCCGAAGCCCACGTCGCCGCAGACCAACCGGTCCATCGGCCGCGAGGACTCCATATCCCGCTTGACCGCCTCGATGGCCGCCTGCTGGTCGGGCGTCTCGTCCCACACGAACGAGGCCTCCATCTCCTGCTGCAGGTAACTGTCGGCCGAAAAGGCGAATCCGGGCGTGGCCTTGCGTTTGGCATAGAGGGCGATAAGTTCGCGCGAAATATCCTTGACGGCCTTTTTGGTGGCGTTTTTGAGTTTTTGCCAGGCGCCCGTCCCCAATTTGTAGACCTTCGGCGGCTCGGCGTCGCCGCTTTTGTAACGGGCGATGCGGTGGAGGGTGTGGATGTTGACAAAGAGGACGTCTCCGTCTCTGTAAACCAGCTTGATCGCTTCACGCGTGCGTCCTCCCTCGGTGACCTTCACCAGGCCGTCGAAACGTCCCACGCCGTGGTCCAGATGGACCACATAGTCGCCCGGGCGCAGCTGGTTCAGCTCGGCCACGGTCATCTGTTCGTCGCGGCGGATCTCGTTGCGGATCCGGTAACGCTGGTAACGGTCGAAAATCTGGTGGTCGGTGTAGAACGCGGCTCCCATGTCGCGGTCGGCGAAACCCTCGTGCAACGTGATCGGGAGCGACCGCACGGCCGTCTGTCCGCGTCCGATCTGGTGGAAGATGTTCTCCAGACGCTCGATCTGCGCCTTGTTCTCCGACAGAATCCACGACTCCTGACCGCCTAACGTGTTGCGTATCAGCTCGTCGGCCAGCAGGGCGAAGTTCTTGTTGAATTTCGGTTGCGGGGCGGTGTGGAACGTGACTGCCTCCGTCGCCGGGCGCTCGGCCACATTGTCCTTGAGCATCACCACGCGCCGTTGCTTCAGATCGGCCAGCAGCGTCTGACGGCTGGCCAGCAGCGCCCCCGCCTCTTCGGGGTCCTCCCGCTCGGCGATGGTCTTGTGACGCAACTCGTTGACCTTGCGCAGGGCATAGTCGGCGTCGTAGAACCACCACACCGCCTCCTCGCCCGCAAAGGCCGCCAGCGTCACCCGCGCCTCGGCGCGGTGGTGCATGTCGGGAATGATGCGCACCTCCTCCAGCCGGTCGTCTGAAAGCTGGCTCGAGATGTTGAACCGGCGGATCGAGTCCACCTCGTCGCCGAAGAAATCCAGCCGGTAGGGTTTGTTCTCCGAGAAAGAGAAGATGTCGACAATGCCGCCGCGCAACGAATATTGCCCCGGTTCGTAGACGAAATCGACGCGTACAAAACCGCTGTCAACCAATTCCTGTTCGAGCACCTCGACCGAAATGCAGTCCCCGACCCTGACCCGTAACGTCTTGTCCTCCAGTTCCTCGACGCCCGTAACCCGTTCGGTCAGCGCCTCGGGACAGGTGCAGATCACCACATACGTCCCGCTCTTCCGCCCGGCCGAAGCCTTGGCCCGGTGACGCACCGCATCCAGCGCCGAGGTCCGCTGCACCACCCCCTGCCGGTCCTCTTCGCCGTAGCGGATCGACCGTTTGTAGGAGGAGGGAAAGAAAAAGACGCACTCCGGGTCCAGCAGGGCGTAGAGGTCATTGGCCAGATAGGCCGCAGCATCGCGGTCCTCGGCCACCACGATATGGACCCCCGGCCGTTTCAGGACGCTCTGCGCCACATAGACGGGAAAGGCCCCGCCGACCAGCCCCTCCAGCCGGAGTGTGGTCCCGGCTTTTGCCAGTGCGCGGCAGAGCTGTTCGCCCGGGCGGCTCTTTTCGGCCAAACCCAGTATGGTTTGTTTGGCGGTGGCCATCGTCGGGGATTAATGTTTCTTGCCGATCAGGTCGTTGCCCTTGCGGTCGAGGTACTGTATGTCGATGATTCCCACGCTCTGGTCGGCGCGCACGCGGATGCGGGCCTTGTATTTCCACTGCCAGCGCATGCGGAGCGACCACAGTCCGTGACACAGATAGGTCGCCACATAGGGGCTCACCCGCAGCTCGATGAATTTCTGCTTGCGGTCCTCGACCAGAAGCGAGATCTGGTTTTCGATCTTGCGTTCCAGCAGGATGGTCGGCTGCACCTTGCCCGTGCCGCCGCATGTGGGGCAGGTGTCGGTGACGTTCTCGACGGCCACGGGGCGCACGCGCTGACGCGTGATCTGCATCAGACCGAACTTCGTGAGCGGCAGCACCGTGTGCTTGGCCTTGTCGGTGGACATCAGCGAGACCATCTCGTCGTAGAGCGTCTGGCGGCTCTGCGCCTTGTGCATATCGATGAAGTCGACGATGATGATGCCGCCCAGATCGCGCAGCCGCAGTTGTCGGGAGATCTCCCGTGCGGCGGCCAGGTTGACATCCAATGCCGTCTGTTCCTGGTCGTCTTCGGCCTTGGTGCGGTTGCCGGAGTTGACGTCGATGACGTTCATGGCCTCCGTGCGGTCGATCACGAGGTATGCGCCGCGCCGAAGCGATACGTAGCGGGCGAACAGCGACTTGATCTGCTTCGAGATATCGAAGTTGTCGAAGATCGGCACGCTGCCCGTGTAGAGCTTGACGATTTTTTCGCTTTCGGGTTCGATGACGCGGATGTAGTTGCGGATCTCGTTGTAGATGGCCTCGTCGTTGACCACGATCTGCGAGAACGACCCGTTCAGGGTGTCGCGGATGATGGTGTTGGCGCGGTTCATCTCGCCTAATAAACGACTCGGCACCTGGTTCTTGCGCACGTTCTGCATCACCTTGCGCCATTTGTCGATCAGCGCCACGATATCCTGCTCGATATCCATATCCTTGGCCTCGACCGCGGCCGTGCGGATGATCACCCCGAAATTCTGGGGCAGCACCGCGGCGGCGATCCTCTTCAACCGTTTTTTCTCCTCGTTCGCGCGGATCTTCTGCGACAGAAAGACCTTCGAGGCGAAGGGGGTCAGCACCACATTGCGACCCGCTAACGAAATATCCGCGGTCAGTCGCGGTCCCTTGGTCGAGATGGCCTCCTTGGCGATCTGCACCACCAAGGTCTGCCCGACCTCCAGGTAGTCGCCGATCTTGCCGTCCTTGGCTAACGGAGCCTCCAATTTCATCGACTCCACCCGCAACCCGCGTTTGCCGGGCTGGATGCTGGCAATCAGCTTCTTGAGCGACGGGAACTGGGGTCCGAGATCCGAGTAGTGGATAAAGGCATCCTTTTCGTGACCGATGTTGACGAATGCGGCATTGAGTCCGGGCATGATTTTCCGGACCTTTCCGATGTATATATCACCCACGGCGAAACCGGTATTGGCCGGTTCTTTGCCCAATTCGACCAGCACTTTGTCTTCGCACAAGGCGACGGTCAATTCGGCAGGGGTTACGTTGACTATTAATTCTCTGTTCATGTGTATGCAAACGTTCTTGCGGTTCCGGTGCGAACGGGCCGGTGGCATATCGGGCGGGTTCGCTGTCGTGTGGCGGGCCGAGGGTATGCGGGGGGGGCGGATACCGCGAATGGCCGTTCCGAAGCCGGAGACCGTTAAAACGGGCTTATGTCCAATCGATGTCCGTACGCCTTGGGCTTGCGGGTGTGCGAGCCTTGTCGGCCCCGGTATCGGGCGGGGAAGGAGTTTCGGCGGATTCGCGAGGGGGTTGGCCGAAGGGGGTATTCAAGCCCTGAAAATTAAAGCAGGTAAAGCTAAAAGAGCCTTGGGGGTTCTTTTAGCTTTATCTATTGCTTCTTGAGCTTGGAGGGCAGCCTACTTTTTCTTGTGACGATTCTTGCGCAGACGCTTCTTGCGCTTGTGGGTTGCCATCTTATGCCCCTTTCTTTTCTTACCGCTTGGCATAATTGTACTTTTTAGAGGGTTTGACTTCAGTGAACAACACTATTTAATCTTGGCTGCGAAGCTCTTGGCGGGCTTGAAAGCCGGGATATTGTGTTCGGGAATGGTGATGGAGGTACCCTTGGTGATGTTGCGGGCCACCTTCTGTGCACGCTTCTTGATGATGAAGCTGCCGAAACCGCGGAGGTATACGTCATTCTGATTGATCATCGACGTCTTGACGCAATCCATAAAGGCCTCCACAATCGTCAACACCTCGGCTTTCTCGATGCCGGTGTTGCGAGCGATTTCGCTTACGATCTCTGCTTTTGTCATTTTTTATAATATATATTTATAGGTAACAATCCCTCGCGCCCTTGTCGCCGTGACGGACGCATTTCGGGTCTGCAAATATAGAAGATATTTTGTTAACATACAACAAAGCGGGTTAAAAAAAGCGCATGAATCGTTAAGATTTCGGCTGTAATGCGCCTTGGGAGCCGCCGGCGCGGCCTTCGCTACGCTTTTTGCCGGACAAAACCCTGCGCGCGCAGTTCGATGTTCGATCCGTCGGGAGTCACCAACGCCACCCCTTTCGAGGCCTCGGTCGTGTGTCCGATGACGTAGATCTCGTTCAGGGCCATCAACTCCTCCTGCAGCGACAGCGGTGCGGTGAACAGAAGCTCATAGTCTTCGCCGCCGTTCAGCGCCGCCACCACGGGATCGGCGTGTATCTCGTCGGCAAAGGCGGTCATCTGACGATCCAGCGGGATCCGCTCTAAATAGATCCGCGCGCCGCAGCCCGACGCCTTGCACAACTGCATCAGATCGCTCGACAACCCGTCCGACAGGTCGATCATCGCCGTGGGCACGATCCGTTCCTCGGCCAGCATCCGGACGATATCCACGCGCGCCCGCGGCCGCAGATACCGTTTGAGCAGATAGTCATACCCCTCGAACTTCGGTTCGGGGTGGGCCACGTCGGCCAGCACGCGCTTTTCGCGCTCCAGCAGCCGCAATCCCATATAAGCGGCCCCGACATTGCCCGTCAGGCAGATCAACTCGTTGGCTTTCGCTCCGTTGCGCCGGACGATGGCCGACCGCTCGGCGCGTCCCGTGGCCGTCACCCCGACAATCAGCCCCGAGAGCGACGGTTTCGTGTCGCCGCCCATCAGATCCACGCCCAGCTCCTCGCAGGCGATCTTCACCCCGGCATAGAGGTCATCCAGCGCCTCGACAGGAATTTTCGACGAGATGCCTAACGAAAGGGCCACCTGCTCGGGCCGTGCGTTCATTGCCAGGATATCGCTTACGCCCACCACGACGGCTTTGTATCCCAGGTGGGCCATCGGGAAATAGGTCAGGTCGAAATCGATCCCTTCGACCAGCAGATCGGTCGTGCAGATCACCGCTTCGTCGTCGCCTGCCGCCAGAACCGCCGCATCGTCACCCACGCCGCAGAGGGTTGTCGGGCATTTGTTTTCGAAAGGGGCGGTCAGTCTTTCGACCAGTCCGAAGGCGCCGAGTTCGGCTATTTCGGTGCGTTTTTTAGTCATAATAGCGTCTGTTTTCGCAAAAGTAGACTTTTTTTTGGAGTTTTCAAAAAAAACGGTGTACTTTTGCACCACGTTTTCGGCCGGCCGGAAGCGGGGTCCGGCCTGTTTCGGATCCCGGCGCGGCGGGAAAGCGATTGTTGAAACCGAACCAAATTTAGCATCAAAAAATGAAAAATATCGTTTTGTTCGGGGCTCCGGGCTGCGGCAAAGGCACGCAGGCCGCCCGTTTGAAGCAAAAGTACGGCATCAACCACGTATCGACCGGCGAGGTGATTCGCGGCGAGATTGCCCGCGGCACCGACCTCGGCCGCAGTATGGAGGCGTGTATCAAGGCCGGGCAGCTGGCTCCCGACTCGCTGGTCATCGACATCATCACCGCCTATATCGACTCCAACCGCGACGCTGCGGGGAATATCTTCGACGGCTTCCCCCGCACGAAGGCGCAGGCCGAGGCCTTCGACCTCTTGTTGGCCGAACGCGGCCTCGGGGTCGATGTGATGGTCTACATGGAGGTTCCCGAGGAGGAGCTGGTCCGCCGCATTCTGCTGCGCGGCAAGGATTCGGGCCGTGCCGACGACGCTTCGGAGGAGGTGATCCGCAACCGTATCGCCGTCTATCGCGCCCAAACCGCTATCGTGGCCGACCACTACGCCGCCCGGGGCAAGTATGTGGCGATCAACGGTCTCGGCACTATGGACGAGGTCTTCGACCGCATCTGCGAAGCCATCGACGGCAGCACGAAGTAGTCCCGTCGTAAAAAGCAATTTGCCGGGAGGTTCGAATCCGAACCTCCCGGCAAATTGCTTTTTATGGCGAGACTCACCTGGACCGGGGAGCGCCCGCCCCGACGAGCGCAACCGTATCAAGCCCCCCCCCTTATCGGAAATCGTAACTCCGGCCGGCGACGGTTTCGAGCTCGTATTTATAGACCTCCGGCTCGCGGGCCGATTCGACGGCGGGGGCTTCGGGTGCGATCCGCGGTGCGAGAAGCGGCTGCGAATAGAGCAGCGGATTGCCGCTTTCGGCGGCGGGATCGACAACCGGCTGCAACGTCGCATTGCCGCAGACGAGGGGTTGCCGTGCGGCGATGCGTAGCTTGCCGCCCTGCGTGGAACGAATCACGGCGCGGGTTATGCGACCGTCGCACCAGGACAAATGCTCGATGACGAAACCGCCGCGCGTGCGCAGACCCTCGACCCGGCCCGACGGCCATGCGGCAGGCAGGGCGGGCAGCAACTCGACGGCGCCGTCGTGACTCTGTACCAGCATCTCGGCCACGCCGGCCGTGCAGCCGAAGTTGCCGTCGATCTGGAAGGGCGGATGGGCGTCGAAGAGGTTGGGATAGGTGCCGCCGTTCTGCCCTTTCTCTTCGAGGGCGGGGGTCAGCTGCTCGGTGATCAGCTTGAGCGCGCGGTCGCCGTCGCGGAGCCGGGCCCACAGACAGACTTTCCAGCCCATCGACCAGCCAGTCGAGTGGTCGCCGCGACTTTCGAGCGTGCGCCGCGCGGCCTCCATTAACTCGGGGTTGCGCGGGGTGATCTGACGCCCGGGATAGAGTCCCCACAGATGCGATACGTGACGGTGACGGTCACCTTCGGTGTCCCAGTCTTCGAGCCACTCCTGCAACTGCCCCCAGCGGCCGATCTGCAGCGGCGGCAGCTGGGCCACCACATTCGAGAGACTGTCCGTGAAACGGCTCTCCTCGCCCTGAATGCGGGCGGCCTCCACGGTGTTGCGCAACAGGTCGTCGACCATCGAGTTGTCCATCGTCGTGCCGGCCACCACCACGAACGAGCGTTTGCCGTTGACTTTGGGCTTGTTTTCAGGCGAATAGGAGGGTGCGACCACCCAATAGCCGTGCCGGGGTTCGCGCACTAAGAAGTCGAGATAGAACTCCGCCGCCTCGCGCATGATCGGATAGACCGAGTCCAGATACGCGCGGTCGCCCGTGAAGAGGTAGTGTTCCCACAGGTGGTTGCAGAACCAGGCGTTGCAGGTGGGCCAGATGCCCCACGCGGCACCGTCCACCGAGCCTGTCGACCGCCAGATGTCGGTGTTGTGGTGGAGTGTCCAGCCGCGGCATCCGTACATCGCGGCCGACTGGCGGCCTTGCATGGCCGCCTCGCGCACCAGACGCAACATCGGCTCGTGACACTCCCTGAGGGCGGTTGCTTCGGCGGGCCAGTAGTTCATCTCGACGTTGATGTCGGTGGTGTACTTGCCGTCCCACGGAGCGCGCAGCTGCCGGTTCCAGATGCCCTGTAAATTGGCGGCCTGCCCGCCCGGCTGCGAGGAGGCGATCAGAAGATAACGGCCGAACTGGAAATAGAGCGCCACCAGCGCGGGATCCCCTTCGGGGGTATATTCGCGCAGTCGCACGTCGGTCGGTTTCGCGGCCTGTTCGGTGCGGCCGAGGTCGAGCGCGACGCGGTCGAAGAGCTCGCGATGACGGGCCGTGTGGGCCGCCCGGGCCTTTTTGTAATTCACGGGACGGGCCTCCATGCGGGTGCGTGCCGCGCGGTCGGCGTCGCCGGAAACATCCCGATAATTCAGGAAATTCGTGCCGATCGAGATGTAGATCAATGCCTCGTCGGCCGCTGTGACGCGCAACATCGAGTCGGCTTGCGGGGCGATCTTGCCGCCCGAGGTCTCGATGCGGGTCAGCGTCGTGAAACGCACCTTGCCTTCGACCCCTTCGTGATCGTCGGCGCGGCCGCGGAGCCGCAGTTCGCAGCCCTCGGCCTCGACCGAATACTGTCCCTCGGGATAGGGCGTGGTGTAGCGGGCGACAAAATTCAGCGCACCGCGGCGCGAGGCGGTCAGACGGATGAGGATCAAATCGTCGGCCAGCGAGGTGAAGGTTTCGCGCATGAACTCGACTCCGCCTGAAGTAAACCGCGTAACGGCTACGGCTTCAGAGAGATCGAGCGAACGGCAGTAGTCGCTGTAATCGTCCGCGCCGTCGAAATCCAGATGCAGCGATCCCACCGTCTGATAGGGCATTCCCTGCCCGCCCTTCGAGCTGATGGCCTCGCCGCAGAGTTTTTGAGCCTCGTCGTTGCGGCCCTCGAAGATCAAGCGGCGGATCTCCCCGAGGGCTTCGCGGGCGGCGGGATTGGTGTTGTTGTGGGGCGAGCCGGCCCAGACGGTCTCTTCGTTGAGCTGGAACTCGTCGTGCGCGGGGTCTCCGAAGACCATGGCGCCCAACCGGCCGTTGCCCAAAGGGAGCGCCTCGACCCAGCATTCGGCGGGCTGTTCGTAATAGAGCCGGCAATCGCTCTGCGGCCGGGCGGTGCAGCAGACGGCAAGCGCCGCGCTGAAGATCAAAAGAAGGCGTTTCATCGGTTCGGGTTAATGGATGGACAAGGTACGAATTATCGGTTAAGTTCCAGAATCTGCTGACGCATCGTGTTGTCGGGCGTCAGGGGTTTTCCCTCGTTGCCGACGGTCGCTTTCAGCACGTCGGTCACCAGGATGTCGGTCGTCTCGCCCTGGAAGGCGTCGGCACCCTTGTAATTCTTGAAGGCATAATCGCTGATGGCGATGCGGTAGCGGCGGCCCGCCTTCAGGTCGGGGAAGAGGACGTTGACGGCCTTTCCGCCGGCGGTCACGATGGTGTAGGGTGTGGTGGAGTAGAGGTCGACGATGTGCGGAATGCCGCCCGTGTTCTCCTCATTGAAGATCGTCAGCAGGAACTGGCGCAACTGCTCGGGGGTCGCCTCGATGGTGCTGATGTGCGAGCTGAAGGGGTCGAGGTCGTAGATGGCGCAGAGCGGGACGTTGCCTTCGGCGAGCCGGTCCAGACGCACGCCGCCGATATGATAGAAGGCGGCATCGGCCCGGGTGGCGCGGCGGATCGATTCGGTGAAGAGGTTGGCCAGTCCCGTCTTGTCGGCTGCGCCGGCGAGCTGCCCGACGGGAATCTGCAGGGCGGGATTGGCGTAAATCTCCTCGACAAGGGCCGTGAATTCGGGATCGGGCTCGAAGCCGCCGATGGGGTAGTTGCGGTATTCGACGGACGTCACCTTTCGCCCCGCGAAGGTGACGTCGATGACGCCTGCGTTGCGAAGGTTCTTGCCGGTTTGGGTGACCAGGACGTCGTTGATCAGCGTATCCACCTCCGTATGGCTATGCCCGCCGACGATCACGTGGTAGCGCGGAGCCGCGGCCGCCACCTCGAAATCCTTCCGGTGGCCGAGGTGCGAGAGGGCGATGCGCAGATCGCAGCCGTCGATCCGTTCCTGCTCCTTGAGCAGCGTCTCCACGCCGTCGGGGAAGGCAAGCCCTTCGAAAATGGCGTCGTGGCCGTCGGGATGGCCGTTGGGACCGTAGTTGGTCACGGCGGCGACGATACCGATGCGCAGGCCGGCACGACGGAGGATCGCCGAGGCTTCGGGCTGACGCATGACGGCCGTCTCGCCGCAGCGGAGGTTGGCGCAGAGGACGGGGAAGCGGGCCGAGTCGATGGCGCGTTGCAGCACGGCCTGCCCGGGATCGAATTCGTGGTTGCCGAGTGTCGCCGCATCGTAACCCAGGCGGTTCATCAGCCGGATGACGGGCAGGCGTCCCTCGGCCTGGTCGACGTAGGCGCTGCCCGTCCAGCGGTCGCCCGCATCGAGCAGCAGGACGTCGGCCGTATCGCGGGCCTGCTTGACGGCGGTTGCGAGGCGCGGGAAGTCGGCGATATGGGCGTGAATATCGTTGGTGGTGATGACTATGAGGTGTTTTTCCGAGGGTTTGCATCCCTGTGCCGCGAGTCCGAGTAGGGCCAGGGCCAGAATCGATAAATATTTTTTCATACAAAAGAGTGCTTCTTGAGGGCAAAATTACGAAATAATTCCTATCTTTACGCACTTAAAAACGGAAAAATGAGCGAAACGATCCGAGTTTTTGTCGAGAATCCCGCCTGCACGATCGACGTTGCGCCGGGAACAACGCTGTTGGAGGTGGCGCGCCGATTCTCCGCGCCGAGCGGTCAGCCTATCCTGGCCGTCTATATCAACAACCGCATCAAGGAACTGAATTGCAGGATCTACCGTCCTATGAATCTGCGGTTTATCGATATCACCTCGTTTGCGGGCGACCGGGTCTACCGCCATACGATCCTCTTCATTCTCCAGAAAGCCGTCCGCGATCTGTGGCCCGGGCGCAAGCTCTACATCCGTCATTCGTTGGGCCGGAGCGGCTACTATTGCGAAATCGCCGGTGTCGAACAGTTTGCGGCCGAAGAGCTGGCGTCGCTTCGCCGGCAGATGCACCGCATCATGGAGTCCGATATGCCCATCCGGCGCCGGAAGCTCCCGACCGACGAGGTGCGCCGCCGCTATGCCGAGCAGGGGATGACGGACAAAATCGACCTCCTGGATACGCGCCCGAGGCTTTACAGCGACCTTTATATATTGGACGACACGGTGGGGTATTTCTACGGAGCGCTGGCTCCGTCGACGGGATACACGCCGCAGTTCGATCTGGTGTCCTACTGCAACGGTTTCTATATCGCGCTGCCCTCGCGCACGACGCCGCACGAGATCCAGCGCGAGGTGCGTCAGGAGAAGATGTTCGGGATCTTCCGCCAGTACAAACAGTGGATCGAACTGATGGGCGTGCCGACGATCGGGGCGCTGAATGCCAAGGTGCTGGCCGGCGAGGCGGGCGAACTGATCCAGGTGGCCGAGGCCTTCCACGAGCGCCAGCTGGCGCAGATCGCCGACGCCGTGGCCCGGGCCAACGGGGAGCGCGGCACGCGGATGGTGCTGATCTCCGGTCCGTCGTCGAGCGGCAAGACCACGACCTCCAAGCGGTTGGGGATTCAGTTGAGCGTTCTGGGGCTGCGCCCCGTGCTGATCTCGCTGGACGACTATTTCGTCGACCGCGAAAAGACCCCGCTGGACGAAAACGGCGAATACGACTACGAGGCTCTGGAGGCCATCGACCTGAAACTCTTCAACGACCATCTGCAGCGGCTCTTCCGCGGCGAGGAGGTGGCCATACCGCGCTACGACTTCATCACGGGCCGCAGCGAGTGGCACGAACACCCCCTGCGCATGGACGAGCGCACGGTGCTGGTGGTCGAGGGAATTCACGGACTGAACCCGCGCCTGACCCCCGGCATCGCCGACGAACTGAAATACAGGATCTATGTGTCGTGTTTCACCTCCGTGTCGATGGACAACACCACCCCCATAGCCACCACCGACAACCGCCTGTTGCGGCGGATGGTCCGCGACTACTTCACGCGCGGCAGCAATGCGCAGTCGACCCTCTCACGCTGGGCGAGCGTGCGGCGGGGCGAGGAGCGCCATATCTTCCCCTACCAGGAGCATGCCGACGTGATGTTCAACTCGTCGCTGTTCTATGAGATTTCGGTTTTGCGGCCCTATGCCGAGCAGATCCTGCGCGAGGTGCCCGACACGGTTCCCGAATATGCCGAAGCGCGGCGGATGTTGAAGTTCCTGGACAATTTCATCCCCGTCCGTCCCGACGAGATCCCCTATACGTCGATCCTGCGCGAATTTATCGGCGGCAGCACATTCAAGTATTGAGGTGGGGCGACGGAGGATGTAAACAGACCGGAATGAAGAGACCGTAGAGGAGTCTGGCTCGATGCCGGGAACCGAGACGGAACGGAAGAGAAAGAAAAAGTTGGAAAAACGTTAAAAAGTAACATAAAAACCTGAAACCTGAAATGTTTGACAAATTTGTAAACCGTCATGTCGGCGTGAGCGACCCCGCCGAACTGAAACAGATGCTCGACGTGATCGGCGTCGGCTCTGTGGAGCAACTGATCGACGAGGTGATTCCCGCCTCGATCCGCCTGAAGCAACCGCTCGACCTGCCGAAAGAGGGGATGAGCGAGTACGAGTTCGCCGCGCATATCGGTGCGCTGGCCGCCGAGAACCGCCCCTGCCGTTCGTTTATCGGTATGGGTTACTATCCCACGGCCGTCCCCGCCGCCGTTGCGCGCAACGTCTTCGAGAACCCCGCATGGTACACCTCCTACACCCCCTATCAGGCCGAGATCTCGCAGGGCCGTCTGGAGGCGCTGCTGAACTACCAGACCGCCATCATCTCGCTGACGGGGATGCAGATCGGCAACTGCTCGCTGCTCGACGAGGGTACGGCTGCCGCCGAGGCGATGCTGATGATGTTTGCGCTGCGTTCGCGCGAGGCCGTCAAGGCGGGCCGCAACCAGCTCTTCGTCGACCGCAACATCTTCCCGCAGACGCTCGACGTGCTGCTGACGCGCAGCGAGCCGTTCGGGATCGAACTGGTGATCGACGATGCCGACGAGTATGAATTCACGGGCAAGGAGTTCGGTGCGATGGTGCAATATCCCGCCGCCGACGGTGCCGTGCGCGACTATGCCGCCTTTGCCGCCCGCGCCCATGCCGCAGGCGCTCTGGTTACGGCCGTGGCCGACCTGCTGTCGCTCGTGCTGCTGAAGGCTCCGGGCGAGTGGGATGCCGATATCGCCGTGGGTTCGACTCAGCGTCTGGGTACCCCGATGGGCTTCGGCGGTCCGTCGGCCGGCTATATGGCCACCAAGGAGGTCTATAAGCGCAATATGCCCGGCCGTATTATCGGCGTTTCGGTCGACCGCCTGGGCAAACCCGCCCTGCGCATGGCCCTGCAGATGCGCGAACAGCATATCAAACGCGAGCGTGCCACGTCGAATATCTGCACCGCATCGGCGCTGATGGCCTCGATGGTGGGCTTCTACTGCGTCTACAACGGCGCCGAAGGCCTTAAGCGTGCCGCCCTGACGGCCCACAATGCCGCCCTCGCCGTAGCCCGCGCCCTGGAGGCCATGGACTACAAACTCAAGAATACGTGCTTCTTCGATACGCTGGAGGTTGAGGCCGAGGCCGCGGTCGTTCAGTCGGAGGCGCTTGAGCACTCGATCAACTTCTTCTATCCCGACGAGGGCCGCGTGCGCCTGTCGTTCGACGAGGTGACGACGCCCGCCGAGATCGAGACCGTGATCGCGATCTTTGCCGCCGCCAAGGGCCGCAAAGCCAAGACGTTCAAGTCGCAGCCCGAGGAGGTGATCCCCGCCAGCCTGCGCCGCGAATCGGCCATCCTGACCGAGCCGGTCTTCAACAAATACCGCTCGGAGAGCGACCTGATGCGCTATATCAAGAAGCTGGAGCACCGCGACATCTCGCTTGCCGACTCGATGATCTCGCTGGGTTCGTGCACGATGAAACTGAACGCCGCCGCGCTGATGCAACCGCTCTCGCTGGCCGGTTTCCAGAACATGCACCCCTTCGCTCCCGCCGACCAGTGCCGCGGCTACCTGCGGATGATCTCGGAGCTGGAGCATGATCTGGCCACGATCACGGGCTTTGCCGCCTGCTCGCTGATGCCCAATTCGGGTGCTGCGGGCGAGTATTCGGGTCTGATGGTGATCCG